>NZ_KV831368.1:0-11313 GCF_001837075.1 Staphylococcus sp. HMSC063F05 | reverse complement strand
ATTTTTTTCATTGTTAAATATCCTCCTAAAAATTTAAATAATTAATTTCATATAATGAATAGTCATGTGACTAAAATATTTACTTTGTTATCCTTGGTTTCGTTCTTTTTTAACGACAAGCATTACTTTATCAGAAAAATGTACGTTTGTGTGCGGTGTTATCATTTTGTAATGTTTACATAGAGTTATTTCGTTAAACGAAGTCTGTAAATAGCGTAACGAAAGCATGTAACTAACAATGTTTCATGTAACGTTTTATAATTGTTATATTCTTGTAATAATAAATTTTGCTATTATTACAACTTTAGCTTTGATGAGTTTAATCTATCTTTTAAATATTTAGCCAATAAAGAATATTTACTTGATGTAAATTTAATCTTAGATATCGTTAAGATTGTTCATAAAATTGATAAAAAATGAGGTGAGACAGAATTCGTATCGAATTCGTTATCCCACCCCATCACTATGGTGAACTATAATAATAAATACCATATACCCATTTTTGACTTAATTGTTTTTGTCATCTCATTAAATCATGACTAAGGAAACACATTGAATCTAACTCTAATTTCTAGTGATATATAGCTCTCTTATTTTTATTTTTGAATATTATTTTTCATTAACTTCTTTCATTTTCTTAATGATTTCATTAGATAATGCCTTAACACCACTGTATTCCAAGTGAATACCATCATATGCAAAATACTCAGAATGACCTTCAGATGTTTTATACCAATCAACAATATGAACATTTTTATGTTTCTTAGCTACTTGTTCCATAATTTTATTATTAGTAGACTCGTAGTCTCTCGGTACTCTTACCTTAATTAAGTAAATATCTGCTTCACCTAAAGAATCAATTAATTCATTCATTTGATCTTTCGTAAACTCACCGTTTGTACCAAGTTCTATCACAACACTCTGACCTTTTTTAGTATAATCTTGGTACTTTTGATTGATTAAATCTTTACCCTCAATTAACTGTCGGCCAACTTTTCCATCAATATTAGCATTTGGTACTTTTTCACTAAAGACTTGACCGATATCTACCATTACTGAATCTCCCAGCAATAATGGAGACGCTTCTTTAGGATTAAAATGTTGTTGTGAAGACTTATCTTGATTATTTTCATCTGGCTTTTTAGGTTTTGCTTTCTGGTTCGTTTTAAAAGATTTTTGTTTCGCAGCTTGTTGTTTATCATGCTCTTTACCCAAACTATCATAGGCACCAAATACTATGAATGCAGAAGGAACAAGCAAGATTAACACAATAATCGTTCTTGAAAATCTTGTTAAATTTTTCGGTATCACCGTGAATGCTTTAAATCCATTTTTTCTAATAGGTGTTTCGATAAATTTATAAGATACTTCAGCCATGACAAACATAAGTATCACTTCACAAATATATACAAACCAAGGAATCTGACCTTGTACGAAATAACTATTCATAAAAATAATGATAGGATAGTGCCATAAATATAAACTATACGATCTCTTACCTATATAAATAAATAACTTGAAACTTAGTATTTTCTTTAAAACACTTGATGGATGCACAACGCTTGCAATGACAAACAGTGTTAAGAACGAGATGGCATAAAATCCTCCACTATATATCCATTTATCTTGATCACTAACCACTACAAACAAATAAATGAGCACTGCCATTCCGACTATGCCTATTGCACTTATACTTGCTTTAGCACCTTTAGATATATCCTTTCTGAAAGAGAACGGTGGCCAAATAAATGCTAGTAAGCATCCTAATAATAACGTTTGTAAACGTGTGTCAGTCCCGAAATAAACTCTAGAATTGTTACCTGTATACATATGTATCGTTATCATTGCAGTTAATGATAATAAAGAGATGATTAATAGAATAATCATTGTAGTTCTCTTTTTGAAAAACTTTAATAAGCCTAAAAGTATAAATGGAAAGAATAGATAGAATTGTTCTTCAATAGCTAATGACCACAAATGCTTTAATGGCGCTACAGCAAATTGATTAAAATAGTCTACGTCTTGTATGATATACCACCAGTTAGAAACATAGAAAAGTGCTGCTATAGCATCATGTTTTATACTAATAATTAATTCGGGTTTAAATAGTAATGTATATATTAAAACAACCGTGACAACAAACATCATTGCTGGTATTAATCGTTTAAATCTTCTAAGCCAAAAATTAACTAAATTAATAGAATTATTTCTATAATACTCACTTAATAATAAACTAGTTATGAGATAACCAGAAATGACAAAAAAAGTATCTACTCCAAGGAATCCACCAGATAACCATTTCGTATTTAAATGATAAATGATTATCCCAATGACTGCTATAGCTCTCAAACCATCTAAACCAGGCAAATAGTGCGGTTTATAAGTTTTGTTGAGACGTCTATAATTGTTCTCGTTCATTCAATTACACTCCGTTTAATTTTTAAAATACTTGCTCTTAATATTATCACAATTACATCCTCAATTGCATTGACATGTCATCTTTTTACTTTAATATTATACTTTAACAAATTAAATAGGTATACATTTATTAGAGCATCTTCATATAAGTTGTGTAGGCAAGCAATTTAAATGTATCTATATATGATATTAAACACACCATTTATATAACCATATCTTTTAAATAAATACAAACATAATATCATTTAATTTTATTATATTTTTTCAGTCTAGATGTTATATTTTCACTTTGTTAACATCACTTTGTTATATAAATCATTTTAATTAGACTTTCAAATAAAAAAGAGCCTAGAACACAAAGCAATGTGTCCTAGGCTTTTTAATGTATTGCATCGATAACTAAAATTAAAACTTACTTATATACAAGGAGTCAATTTTAGTCCTCGTTGCTGAGAGAACAACGAATGCTGTCTCACTCTTTCTAATTATATTATTAGATTTGGATTACATACCCCAAGCAGATAAACCTTGTGCTTTATATGCTTTATAAGCGGCATTGATTTGATCATTTACTGAACCAGTTGAACCCCAACCTGGCATAGTTTGGAATAATCCAGCAGCACCTGAAGCATTACGTGCATGTAATTGACCATTTGATTCTCTAGCAATGATGTGTTCCCATGTTGAAGCAGATACACCAGTACGTGCAGCCATTTGAGCAGCAGCATATGAACCTACAGAACCAGCAGTATTACCATTTGATAATCTTACTGAACTACTGTGAGAGCTGTAGTTATGGCTTGGTGCTGAGTATGAAGTAGTTGATGTGCTGTAGCTACGACTTTCTGAAGAAGTTGGAGCTGAAACAGCTTGTACATTTGTGTTACTAGATTGTGTATTTGCACTTACTTCTTGGTTTGATGATGATTCTGTGTAATCAGCATCTGAACCAGCTACAGCGTAGCTCCATGACCATTCAGAACCATTTGAAGTGAAGTTGTATTGGTATCCATTGTCTACGAAATGAATATCGTAAGCACCAGCTTGAACTGGTTTAGCATTTAATTCTTCAGGATTATGTTGTGCTAAATCTACTAAGTGTGCTTTATCAACGTTTGTAGTTTCTGAAGCGTGTGCTTCATGTCCTGATAAACCGTAACCTGCAATTCCTAAAGATACTGCTAATGTAGAAGCGATAACTGTTTTTTTCATGATATATAAATCCTCCAGATATAATTTAAAATTTGTTTGTTTTGTTATTTAAATGTTTTAAATTCGTTGTGCTATATTGAAAATGTTTTTTGTTAACTTTTGACGCTACCCACTATAACATAAAAATCGCCTTTGTATATTACACGTTCCTTACAAAAGGTTACAATATCAACATTGTTTTGTAATCTTAAAACAGATATATTTCAGTTTGTAACATATAATTCCTTAATATTAGTTTCATATTCCACCTTAATTTAAGTAATTACCTTGTGTTTCAAGCTGAAATACTATTATATTAAGTTATCTGTAAAATTACAGATTGCAATGTTGTTACATAAATGAAATAATTCTAACTATTTGATTCTAAATATTATCATTTTTTATGAAGGTTTGCTTATTTTAATGATGTTACTTTTTAACTCTTATTCTTTAATAAACAAAATGTAACTCTATATATCAATTTGGAACTCAAAATATCTTTTATATTAAACGACGTTACCATTTTCTATATAGGTGAGTTATCATTTTAGACTATATAATAGAAGAAACACATCGTTCTCATTCATAAACATTTCATTCATTATATTAAAAAAGAGAGTGAGACCAATGAATAATGCTTCATCCATGGTCTCACTCCCGAGATTTTTATTTAAAATTAATACGTCTTAACTCCCCATAGTACTTCTTCACATTTTCTAATAATTGTTTTAAGTACTTCAATCCGACTCGTTTTTTTATGATCTGCCGGAACAATATACCAAGAGGCATATGAAGTGTTTGTAGATTCAATCATATCATGACTTGCTTCTAAATATTCATCCCATTTTTCTCTATTACGCCAATCTTCTTCAGTAATCTTCCATTGTTTATCAGGATTATTTTCACGGTCTTTAAAACGCTTAAGCTGCTCATCTTTATCTAAACATAAGAAGAATTTTAATATGATTGTACCTTCATCTGTCCACATCTTTTCAAATTGATTGATTTCATCAGATGCTCGTTGCCATTCATTCTGGCTTGCAAAACCTTCTACACGTTCAACTAGTACACGACCATACCAACTCCGATCAAATATTTCTATATGACCTGATTTTGGCATCTTTTTAGCAAATCTCCACAAATAATGATGCTTAAGTTCGACATCCGTAGGTGCACTAATACCATTCACTTCATATCCTGTTGGATCTAATTTTTCTCTAATACGTTTAATATTGCCACCTTTACCAGCAGCATCCATACCTTCGAAAACCAAAACAAGGGGAATCTTTCTTTCATATAAAGCAAATTGGATTTCTCTCATTCTCTGTTGCAATTCAACAATGAGATTTTTATACGTTTTTTTGTCTACTTTCTCAAGATTATTATTAAATAAAGAAGTCGTAAAGCTTGATGTGAACTTACCGTTGACTTTAGTTGTTTGTTGTTCAACTTTTTTTATAGCTTGCTCAAGTCTATCTATTAAATGTAAGTACATTTTTTCAAAAGCATGCTCGCGCTCTGTGTAATCGATCACTTTCCAATCTTTATCTTTGTTGATGAATTGATGCATTTGATTTAGATAACTTTCTTGAGGTATAACATTTTCATATTCTTGAACTTTCCATCTAGTTAATGGATTATCTTTTGTCTGTTGAATATGTTCATTGCGTTTTTCTTCATTTATTTCTATGAAAAATTTTATAATTTCATAGTTATCATTCTTTAACATCGATTCAAAATGATAAATTTGATTGACTAAAACATCATAATTTTTATATTGATCATGCTTAATTTTATTTTCTTTATAATCTAAAAAGTGTGAATACCAACTTCTAAAATAAATATTTATATTGCCCTTTTGTGGTAAAGTATTCCAATATTTTTGTAAAAATTGGTAACGTAAATCGTTTGACTCTGGCGATTTAGTAGCTATAAATCGCGAATATTTGGCATCTAGGTGCAATAGTAATTCATTTGATAAACGTGTCTTCCCCGAAGCAGGAATCCCCTCAAATAATACCATAATTGGAATACCTAATTCATGAGTACGTCGACTTAATCGAGCTACTTTTAATTGTAATTCTTCTAGTTTCCCTGACATCGTTTCACCCTCTATATATGTTAAAGTTAGATGTTATATTGTTATATTTTAACATAGAAAAATCTCTTCAACGTTCTAAACGTCGAAGAGATACGAAGCTTTATCCCATAAATTTAAAAATATCATTCTCATACAAATGAATTAATCTTCTAAGTATTAAATCTAAAATCCATGCAACTAGAAACGGCACAACAAAAAAGGCGATGACAATAAGTAATAAACTTAACCATGCAGAATCAACATGCATAAATTTAAAGGCATTAATAGGCCCAACCATTCCGATAAAACCAAATCCTGCTGATTCTTTTGTTCCTGAAATACCAATAATCCCTGAAGCAATACCAGATATTGCCGCTGTCAAGAAAATCGGAATCATAATGACAGGGTATTTAACCATATTTGGCATCATCATTTTCACCCCACCGAAAAATATTGATAAAGGAATACCTACATGATTAACTTTGCTGGTACCAATCAATAATACAGCTTCTGTCGCTGCTATACCTATTGAAGCAGATCCCGCAGCAATACCTGATAATCCAATAGCAATAGCTATGGCTACAGTTGACAATGGTGATATGATTATAAAACTAAACACCATAGAGATTAACATACTCATAAACACTGGTTGTAATTCAGTAAAGCTATTAACCATGTTACCAATTCCCGTTGTAATTAACCTTACATATGGTAAAGTAAATACGCCGATTGTAGCTGCTAAACCACCAACAACTGTCGGAAAAACAATTAAAGCCATACTACCAACACGTTCTTCTATTAATAAAATAAGTAACACGGCGATGGATGCAGTTAACATCGTATTAATTAAATCCCCAATTCCCGCAATTACCCATGTACCTTGTTTAAATTGAGCTGCACCACTACCAACATATGAGGCACTTGCTACTACAGCTATTGCTAAAGGTGTCATATTGAACTTCATAGCTATCAATGCTCCAATAAGCGCTGGCACTGTAAATTGGATGGCTTGAACGACCCCTAATAAAGTTTTGAAAATAGGATGATATTGCATAAAGTATTTAAAAATTTCTCCCAAAATTGCATTTGGAACGAGTCCGGCTACTATTCCAATTGCTACCCCTGATAACACTCTAAAAACAAAATCCTTTGGTCCATCGATATTTTTTATCGTCGACATAAGTTAAACCTCCCAATGTGCTAAGTGAAATTATGTATAAAAAGAGTCTCGAAGCCCATATATGATTCAATTAAATCTTTCTTAGATGCTGTAACTTAGAGGGATAATTAGTGAAATGCATATATGACATTCAAGACTATGCTCAATAGTATATCATATTTTTCTGAAAATTAAGATAACTTATTCGACATTTAATTCAAAACATTAATTTTTTTAATTAAAATACACTTCATAACCTTTAGTTTAAATACTAACGTTATGAAGTGTTAGCTAACTCGTCCTATTTGAAATAATAAGTGCTTTACTCTTCCTCATTTTTAATTTTAGCTTTGCGAGATTCTTTTTTATATTTTTGATACATCAATAGCATGATAACAAACCATACGGGTGCAGAAAGTACGGCATAACGCGTTGCACTATTAATCAATAGTATAATAAAAATAAATGCAAAGAACCCTAAAATACTGTAAGCCATGTATTTTCCGCCCCACATTTTATAGTTACTTTCTTTATGCTGTTTCGGTTCATGTCTTAAATAACCTAGATACGCGATCATAATAATTGTCCAAATCATAATATTTAAAACAGTTGAAAATGTTGTAATTTGTACGAACACTTTAGTCGCATCTTTAAAAATTGCATTTAACACGACTGAAATACTTAATAAGCCACATGTCACTAAAATAGCATAATGTGGTACGCCGTGCTTATTGGTTCTATGTAAGAATGCTGGACCTTGCTTTCTTCCAGCTAATCCAAACATCGTACGGCTATTAGCAAATATACCACTATTACAAGAAGAGGCTGCAGCTGTAAGTACAACAAAGTTAATAATACCTGCTGCAAAAGGGATTCCAACTAATCCAAACATTTTAACGTATGGACTGTCAGCAGGATTCAATTGTTGCCATGGTACAACAGACATGATAACTGCCAACGATCCTATATAAAATAATAATATTCTAAACGGTACATTATTAATTGCTTGAGGAATTGTTTTGTGAGGATCTTTAGTCTCCCCTGCAGTTATTCCAATCAACTCAATACCAATAAATGAGAAAATTGCCATTTGGAATGACATGAAGAAACCTTGTGCACCATTAGGGAAAAAGCCTCCGTCTTTCCATATATTCGTTACCGTTGCAGGGCCATAGCTTGTCTTCATTCCAAATACAATCATAACAACACCAACGGCTATCAAAGCTAAAATAGTCAAAACTTTAATAATAGATAGCCAAAATTCTAATTCTCCAAATAATTTAGCACTGAATAGATTTAAAGCAACTAAAACTAAAATAGTCGCTGCAGCTGTTAACCAGTTTGGAATTGTTGGATACCAGAAGGAAACATACTTGGCAACAGCAGTCACTTCTGCCATTCCTGAAATAATCCATGTTAACCAATATGTCCACCCCACCATAAAACCTGCCATAGAACCAATATGATGATGAGCAATGTCACCAAACGATTTAAATCCTAAATTGGATAACAGTAATTCTCCCATAGCTCTCATGAACATAAAGAGAACAAAACCTACTATTATGTATGTTAGTAAGATAGATGGGCCTGCTAAATGAATAGATTGGCCAGCACCAAGAAATAAACCTGTTCCAATAGCCCCGCCAATAGCAATTAATTGTATATGTCTATTGCTTAATTCTCTTTGCAGTTTATCTGCCATAATCTTTTCTTCTCCATTTCATAGAGTAAATCACTGACTGAAAATTATGTCGTACGTCATACCCCTTTTTTTATAATAAATTTCTTTTAATCACAGAAAAATCGTATTACAAATTTAAATATACCCTATTTTTAAAATTTTCAATCAATCTTATGTTTAAAAACCTCACTAAAGCCCGTTGATATCTTTAGTGAGGTCGATGTTCTTTATTCTAAAATGATTTTCATAGAGCGTTGTACACTATCAGCATACATACCACCAAATTTAAGTAAATGTATCATAAGTAAATATAATCTATAAAATTCTATACGCTTTTGTGATCCCTTGGCTAGTGGTAACTGTTGATTATATTCATCATAGAACTCTTGTGTAAATCCACCAAATACTGTAGTGATTCCTATGTCAAATTCTCTATCTCCATATAGTGGTGCAGGATCAAATAAAGCAGGTTGGCCATTTGTTAAGAACATGTAGTTACCTCCCCATAAATCACCATGTAACAGAGAGGGCTTACTAGTATGATTTGAAAGTTCATCAACAATAACTTTTCTTACACGTTCATACATTTTTTTATCTTCTTGTTTCCACAATCCTACACGTAATAACTCATCTTGTAAGTGATCCATTCTACGATTTATAAAAATCTCTTTCCATGTCTCAGTCCATGAATTATCAAAGGAAATATCTGCACCTTCATGTGGTAAACGGAATCCAAATTTATTATCTTGTTGGTATTGGCTATGCATTCTAGCAACTAATCGAGCAAGCTCTCTTTGACTCCCTTGACTACCTTCTTCAAGAAAACTTAATAATAAATATGCATCTCCATTTATCTCTCCACTTGCAATTACTCTTGGAGCTGTTATACCTGCATTTTCAAATTCATTTAGTCCTGCAATTTCTGCGGCATAAAAGGCTTCTGATCGTTGACGTTGAACGAGTAGAAAAAAAATATCTTCTTCAACTGTAGTGACTTTAAATGCTTCATTTACATCTCCGCCACTTACTGGAGAAATGTCTTTCACATTGTCAAGTGGCAATGCGCTCATCCATTGTTCATTCATTTTCTCACCCTCTTAACTTTATATTATATCTACATTATTATATTACCTATAATGAAAACATTAATCTTAAATTCTTTATATTATTAAATTAAGTCAATTTTTTAACTTTCTAATATTTAACTATGAAATTTTACATGAAAATGCTAGTCTATTAAAAGAATGAATTTCAAACATATTAACTGGGGATAGTAAGCCTCAAATATAATGAAATAGGAGCATTTATATGTACAAATTAGTTAAGCCTTTATTATTCAAATTAGATCCTGAACGAGCACATGGTTTGACCATCAATGCGTTGAAGTGTGTTCAAAAATGTTCACCCATTTTACCTATCGTTAATAAGTTATTTACTTATAACAATCCAATATTAACGCAACACATTCACGGTATTTCTTTTGATAATCCTATCGGGTTAGCTGCAGGTTTTGATAAATCTTGTGAAGTTCCAAAAGCACTTGAAAACATTGGCTTCGGTGCAATTGAACTCGGCGGTATAACACCTAAGCCTCAACCAGGTAATCCAAAACCACGCATGTATCGTTTACTAGAAGATGATGCACTCATCAATCGTATGGGATTCAATAATAAGGGTATGAATAAAGCACTAAGTAATTTACGTAATCATTCATGCTCAATACCAGTAGGATTAAATGTTGGTGTGAATAAAACAACTTCCTATGAAAATCGCTATCAAGATTACATTAAAGTGATTGACACATTTAAAAATGACGTCTCATTCTTTACAGTGAATATTAGCTCCCCAAATACAGAAAATCTCCAAAACTTTCACGACGAAGATGAATTTTCGATGTTATGTGATGCTTTAAATTCATTTAAAGCTAAGAACAATATTAATGTACCTATCTTTTTAAAGTTAACATCTGATATGGAATTAGATGGTTTTAAAAAAATCTTGCCTTCAATTACAGATACATTCGATGGGGTTATGTTGGCAAATACGACACGACAACGCGATGGATTAAATTCAAAAAATAAAATACAAAAAGGTGGCTTGAGTGGCAGACCATTATTCCAAAGAAACTTACAACTGGTTAAATATGCCTATCAACAAACACGAGGTAACTTCTTAATTATTGGAACTGGTGGTATATTCAGTTCTGAAGATGCTATCAAAATGTTAAGAAACGGTGCATCATTACTACAAATATACTCTTCATTAGTCATTGAAGGACCAGGTTTGACTAAGAAAATGAATAAAGAAATTGCGCATTATTTAACTCGACATGGTTATGCTAATGTAAGTGATATTATTGGTTTAGATGCATAAATTACAATTATGAAGCTGCCTTTTAAATAATGAATAATTTAATAAATAACGTATAAAAGTTTAAGAATGCTATTATTCATTGGAGGTCCTATCATGGATAAAATAAACAAAGAAGATACCGATACTAAAAAAGATAGTAATAACAACTATAAACATCAAAATGACCATATAGATAGACAAGGTTTAAATGGTTATCAAAAAACTGATTTAGATCTTGAGATAGAACGAGAACTACAGGAAATGATGGAAAATGGAGAATCTAATAAAGAAACAAAAAGTAAGCATTTCAAAATCTTATCTTTCGTTTCAATGATTGTCATTGTAGTGATAGCCATCATACGATTCATCCAAAAAACGATATAAATATACAAATGAGCCTGGGACAAAAAGGTCCAAGATAAGTAAATAAAG
>NZ_KV831367.1:883-15462 GCF_001837075.1 Staphylococcus sp. HMSC063F05 | reverse complement strand
GTTAGCTATATTTTTTACTTTGCAACAGAACCTTAATTTTAATTCAATAGCAAAGGAAGCTAATGTTTCTAAATCATGGCTTTATAAGGAACACGATATTAGGCAAAGAATCGAATCCCTTCGTGAGCGTCAAATAACAGCAAATGTAGTCTCAAAACCCAAGAAAAGTTCTCGTTCGGAGGAAATCCTTATTAAAACCTTAAAAAGAAGAGTAATGGAATTAGAAAAAGAAAATAAAAAATTACAGAACCAAATTCAAAAATTATATGGAGATCTGTATAATAAAGAATAATTATTAATCTGTAGACAAATTGTGAAAGGATGTACTTAAACGCTAACGGTCAGCTTTATTGAACAGTAATTTAAGTATATGTCCAATCTAGGGTAAGTAAATTGAGTATCAATATAAACTTTATATGAACATAATCAACGAGGTGAAATCATGAGCAATTTGATTAACGGAAAAATACCAAATCAAGCGATTCAAACATTAAAAATCGTAAAAGATTTATTTGGAAGTTCAATAGTTGGAGTATATCTATTTGGTTCAGCAGTAAATGGTGGTTTACGCATTAACAGCGATGTAGATGTTCTAGTCGTCGTGAATCATAGTTTACCTCAATTAACTCGAAAAAAACTAACAGAAAGACTAATGACTATATCAGGAAAGATTGGAAATACGGATTCTGTTAGACCACTTGAAGTTACGGTTATAAATAGGAGTGAAGTTGTCCCTTGGCAATATCCTCCAAAAAGAGAATTTATATACGGTGAGTGGCTCAGGGGTGAATTTGAGAATGGACAAATTCAGGAACCAAGCTATGATCCTGATTTGGCTATTGTTTTAGCACAAGCAAGAAAGAATAGTATTTCTCTATTTGGTCCTGATTCTTCAAGTATACTTGTCTCCGTACCTTTGACAGATATTCGAAGAGCAATTAAGGATTCTTTGCCAGAACTAATTGAGGGGATAAAAGGTGATGAGCGTAATGTAATTTTAACCCTAGCTCGAATGTGGCAAACAGTGACTACTGGTGAAATTACCTCGAAAGATGTCGCTGCAGAATGGGCTATACCTCTTTTACCTAAAGAGCATGTAACTTTACTGGATATAGCTAGAAAAGGCTATCGGGGAGAGTGTGATGATAAGTGGGAAGGACTATATTCAAAGGTGAAAGCACTCGTTAAGTATATGAAAAATTCTATAGAAACTTCTCTCAATTAGGCTAATTTTATTGCAATAACAGGTGCTTACTTTTAAAACTACTGATTTATTGATAAATATTGAACAATTTTTGGGAAGAATAAAGCGTCCTCTTGTGAAATTAGAGAACGCTTTATTACTTTAATTTAGTGAAACAATTTGTAACTATTGAAAATAGAAAGAAATTGTTCCTTCGATAGTTTATTAATATTAGTGACATTTGCATGCTTCAAAGCCTGTCGGAATTGGTTTTTAGTGAAAAGAACACGATATTCACGGTTTACCCACTTATAAACAAAAGATCGATACTTTTTGTAGTCCTTCTTTGAAATCAATGGTTGATGTCGTTCAAGAACAATCAATACAGAGTCTACACTTGGCTTAGGATGAAAATATAGTGGTGGTACTTTTTTGAGCATTTTTATATCCATCTCCACCATTAATAGTAAACCCAAAGCTCGTTGCAGATTTTGCAATCTTTTCGCAAATCCCTTCTCAACGATAAGATAGCTATATTTAGCCTGACTTTCAAAGGTAATTCTTTTGACAATATCCGTACTGATGTTATAAGGAATATTACCATATATCTTATAGTTTATATGTTTTGGGAAGGAAAATTTTAGAATATCCGTTTGAATCACTTTTATATTCTCAGAGGGGTTTACCGCTTCTTTAGTCACTTGACATAAGCCTCCATCAATTTCTATAGCAGTAACTGATCGACTCATTTTGACTAGCTCTTTGGTAAAATGTCCTTTTCCTGATCCGATTTCTATTACGTTGTCTTGTTTACTGATATTCGTGTGATTCAATATTTCTTTTACATGCTTTTTAGAAGTAATAAAATTTTGCGTGTCTTTAGGGTTTTTCTGGTTCATTATAACCTTCTCCTTACTGGTTATAATGAACTGACATTAAGCGTTCATTATAACCAATTAATTTTGATTTGGTTGATAACGAACTTTATTAATAACAAATATAGAAAAAGTACCCATACTTTTATCTCCTTTCCATTTTTTTCATTATGAATGAGATAAAGTAATTTCTACTACTGCGATACTGGTGCACATAATTGAAACCTCCTTATGTAACTGAATATGATTGTATCATCTTTTCATTTTAGAATAAACCTTTATATGTAATTTTGCACTTGACACTTCAGATGGACGTTTTCTTCAAAATAATATGTTTTGAAACTTGATAAGAGAAGCCACTGTCTTTACTAAAAAGTAAAGGCTGCGATAAAGGACAGTGACTTTAATAAAGTTGCACTGTTGTATTGTCTTTGGATAAAATTGTCTAAAGGGAAGTTTTATCCCCAACGAAAAAACATCTAAAGTGGTAAGTAATGAAAGAATGTCGATAAAGTAGGAATGGGGGATCTTTTTGAATACAATAGAATCACAGTTTGATAAGGTTGCAGAAGATTACGATTTCGTGAATGAGCTTTTGAATGATTATTCATTCTTTGTGTCTAATATGTCTCCAAAGAAAGGCAGAGCATTAGATATCGGATGTGGCTCGGGTTTGTTAGTGGAGAAATTAGCAAGTTATTATGATGAAGTGGTAGGGATTGATATTTCTAATCAAATGCTCGATCTTGCCAAATCTAAACGTCAACTAACAAATACGGTCTATCTGAATATGAATGCAGAACAACTTAATTTTAATGAGAAGTTTGATTTTATTGTAAGCCGAACAACCTTTCATCATTTGGATGATATAGCCAGCGTAATACAGCAAATGAAGGAACTGTTGAATGAGGAAGGAAGAATAGTTATTCTTGATAATGTATCTGAAGTCGAGACACCGCCTACCTATGTTTATAAATTAGGGGCAATCCAAGAGTTTTTACCGCATTGTTTCAAATTTGGAATAAAAAATGCGATTAGAATTTATAATCACAACACATCTAAATCATGGCTTGAGCATTTAGCTTCAGATAAGTACCTATCTGAACAAAATTATTACGATTTATATGAAAAGTTGTTGCCTGGATGCCAATTCCATAAAATGGGTTGGGCAATGGGGGTTGTCTGGACAAAATAACTTAAAGCTGTGGCTTTGAAAAGTTGAATTTGTGATTGTTTTCAGAGCTATCGGGTGCTTTAGTATAAATAACAATGAATAAAAAATCAGCCTGTATCTTATGTTACTATTAAGTAATTTAAGATACAGGTTTTACTATTTTTGAAATAAGTACCTTCCACTTCAAATACATGTATTCAAAGTGAAAGTATTGATTTAAATGATTCTTTTGTAATTTACTCTTGATAAGACATCACACCTTCTCCAGGAGATATCAAAATAACTCAGAGAATAAAAGAGATTAGTGAAATGATGGGCATTATATTATATGACCACATAATATTTTCAGAAAATGATCATCATTCAATTATCAAAAAAATTGCACTTTCTACTGGTATATATCCTTGCATTAATTTTATAAAAAATGCCCCTACTGAAGATATAAAAGCAATTGCTATGCTATTGTTCACTACCGTATTCATTGGTAATTTAAATAATGCTAATAATACAGGAATGATGATAAATGCTCCACCTGCACCCACAATTCCCGAAATTACACCAATTCCAAATCCAACTATAATAAATAGCAAAGGTTTAGATTTCGTCTCTTGTGTAGTAGGTTTAACTTTAATAAACATCAATATTAAAGCAAGTATGGCGATTATTACATATACCGTATTTACAAAAGTAGCATTAAACAAACTAGCTAAAATTGCCCCTAACATGCTTCCAATCAACATACCCCCTCCCATATATATAACAAGTTTAGGAGAGAAAGCTGGTTGTTTTCTTGCATTTAATGATCCACTAAGTGTACTGAAAAATACTTGACTAGAGGTAAGTCCCGAAGCAATATATGCACTATACGCAGGTATACCTATTAATGGTGGCAATATAAGAATAGCTGGGTAAATAATAATTGCGCCCCCAATACCTATTAATCCAGATATAAATCCACCCAGTACGCCAATTAGCAACATAATAGTCATATTTGCTATATCCATTATTTACTTTTAACTAATAAATTAACTGCTTCATTAATTAATTCTTGAGAACTTTCATTATTTTCTTCTGCTGTTTTAACGCATTCTATTAAATTTTCACTAATTATAATCCCCATTAAACGTTGTATAGAACCTTTAGATGCACTAAGTTGCGTAATTATATCTTTGCAATCTTTTTCTTCTTCCATCATTTTTACGACACCATTTAATTGACCTTGTATTCTATTTATACGATTAATCATTTTTTTATCATAAGTCATATTCATTTCCTCCACATAAATTGATTAAGTTAATAATAATAAATTAAAACAAAATTGTCAAATACCCCTATAGGTATTTGGCAAATGATTCTATCCGTTTTATTATACCCTCATAGGTATTTATAGGAGGTAAGTATGGAACAATACAAAGAAGTACACATTAATTCATTAAACAAAGAAGAATTAGAAAAATTGGCAAAAATGGGTCAATTGATTGATGTTAGAACAAAAGAAGAATATGAATTAGGACACATTAACGGTTCAACTTTACACCCAGTAGAAGAGATTAAATCATTCAATAAGAATAGCAACAAAACGTATTATATACATTGTAAAAGCGGTAACCGAAGCACTAAAGCTTGCGATTATTTAGCCAAACAAGGTTATGATGTCGTGAATTTAAAGGGTGGATATAAAGATTATGAAGCAAAGAACTTCAATAGTGCTCCTTTAATAGAAAAAGATATTGAAATCAAAGAGAATCGTAAACAATTTGATTTTAGAGGTCTTCAGTGCCCTGGACCTATTGTTAATATCAGTAAAGAAATTAACAATATTTCAACGGGTGAGCAAATCGAGGTAACAGTTACAGATCCTGGTTTCAATAGTGATATTAAAAGTTGGGCGAAACAAACAGGGAATACCCTTGTAAATCTTACTGAAGAAGCAAATGTAATTAATGCAATTATTCAAAAAGAAAAGCCAAAAGAATTTGAAATCAATGACACTGCTACAGGTACAACAATTGTTTTATTTAGCGGTGAGTTAGATAAGGCAGTAGCAGCAATGATCATCGCAAATGGCGCTAAAGCAGCAGGTAAAGATGTAACTATTTTCTTTACTTTTTGGGGCCTCAACGCATTAAAAAAAGCGCAATCAACTCGCGTTAAAAAGAAAGGTATTTCCAAAATGTTTGACCTTATGTTACCTAAGGATCCAATACATATGCCATTATCAAAAATGAATATGTTTGGACTAGGTAATATTATGATGCGTTATGTAATGAACAAGAAAAATGTTGATTCTTTATACTCACTTATCGATCAAGATATAAAGTTAATTGCTTGTACCATGAGTATGGATGTTATGGGAATTTCAAAAGAAGAATTAAGAGATGAAGTCGATTATGGTGGCGTAGGTACTTATATTGGACATACTGAGCAAGCAAATCATAACTTATTTATCTAATCAATAAAATCTATTTTAAAAAGGAGTTTTTTTTGTTTTTCAAACAATTTTATGAAGACAATTTTTCACAAGCATCTTATTTAATTGGATGTCAACGTACAGGAGAAGCAATGATTATTGACCCTATACGAGATTTAACAAAATATTTAAAAGTTGCAGATAAAGAAGGATTCACAATTACTAAAGCTGCAGAAACACATATTCATGCTGATTTTGCTTCAGGTATTAGAGATGTGGCAAATAAATTGAATGCAAGTATATACGTATCTGATGAAGGTAAAGATGAATTTAATTATAAAAATATGCCTAAACAAACACATTTCGTTAAGCATCAAGATATTATCTATTTAGGAAAGATTAAATTAGAAGTCTTACACACTCCAGGCCATCCCCCTGAGAGTATTAGTTTTTTACTTACTGACGAAGGTGGGGGTTCCAGTATACCAATGGGATTATTTAGCGGTGACTTCATCTTTGTTGGTGATGTAGGTAGACCAGATCTATTAGAAAAAGCTGTAAATGTTGAAGGTTCTACAAAAATCGGAGCAAAACAAATGTATCAGTCCATACAATTTGCTGCAACATTACCAGACTATATTCAAATTTGGCCAGGTCATGGTGCAGGGAGTCCTTGTGGTAAAGCGCTAGGTTCATTACCTACAACTACTTTGGGTTATGAGAAAATAAACAACTGGGCTTTTAATGTTAAAGATGAAACTTCATTTATCGAAACTTTAACACTCAATCAGCCAGCTCCACCACACCATTTTTCACAAATGAAAAAAATAAATCAATTTGGTATGCAAATGTACCAACCATATAATGTTTACCCTAGTTCAAGCAATACACAAACTGCTTTTGATCTTCGAAGTAAAGAAGCATTCCATGGTGGTCATATGCATGGAACTATCAATATTCCTTTTAATAAAACTTTTATAAATCAAATTGGTTGGTATTTAGATTATGACTAAGATATTGAATTAATTGGCGATAAATCTACCGTTCAACAAGCTATTCATGCTTTACAATTAATTGGTTTTGAAAATGTAAAAAGTTACCGTTTGCCACAAACAAATATCGTCACATCATCTATTCATAGTTCTGAAATGACTGGTGAAGAACATAATGTATTAGATGTTCGTAATGATGATGAATGGCGTAAAGGTCATTTAAAACAAGCAATTCATATTCCTCACGGTAAACTTTTAAATGAAGATATACCTTTCGATAAAAATGACCTAATTTATGTACATTGTCAATCAGGTGTTAGAAGTTCAATAGCGGTAGGAATATTAGAATATAAAGGATTTACGAATATTGTTAACGTTAGAGGTGGCTATCAACATTTACCAGCATTTTTAAAATAGTTTTCTTCTGCAATAGAACTATAAAAATCCCTCAATCCGAAAATTCAATTCGGATTGAGGGATTTTTTTATAAAGACAATTACGAACTTTGATTATTCATTTGAATTAGTTTTTTATGCTTTTATATCTAAGTAAATATCATTAATCTGTAGTACTTTTTGGATAATTGCTAATGTACCACCTAGCAAAGTTGCAAATTTGACATTAGATGTTAACTTTATTTGAATTTCGTTACGTGAATATTGTTTGAACTGGTTCTTAATTGCTTCTAATATTTCAGGCATTTCATTGAACAATGGACAGTTAATGTAAATTGCATTCGGATTAAACTGGGTGTTTAAATTATGTATTAAAACAGCAATTTTATTTATAAATTGTTCCATTTCTTCAACTACGACTGGATTTTTTTCATTATAAAATTGAATTAATTTGCTAAGCGTCATCTTCTCATTTAGTTGATTACTTAAATTATGCAGTAAAGCTTCTTGTGAAAAAATATCTTCAATCTTATGAAAGATCTCCACATTATCGCTAACTTTTGAGACAAGTGTTTTTCCAATTTCACCCGCTTCCCCATTTGCACCACGATACAATTGATTATTAATAATAAGCCCAGCACCAATACCTTTATGTATACTTAAAGCAATAAGATTATTGTAGGATAAATTATGATTAAAATTACGTTCATATAACGCTGAAAGATTCGCTTCATTTTCAACTACGACTGGAACATTAGTAATTTCTTTTATTTTCTTAGCAATTGAAATTCCTTCAGTTTCATGGAATGGTAAATATGTCACATGCTGCTCATTATCCACAACTCCATGTATAGAAACAGACACACCTAATAGTCCGTTATAAGTATCAAGTTTCTCCTGAATATCAATATGTTTTTTTATTATGCTTAATATACTACTAACCTTTTCATCAGGTAAATCATAAGATTCATGCTTAATGACATTACCATCAAAATAATTGTACATCACTTCAACAGAACTATAAGTTAAATCCAAAGAAATAAAATAACCATAAAGATGATTAACCTTCAGAAGAATAGGTTTTCTACCACCACTCTTCGTGCTATCACCCTCACCAACCTCATTAACAAGAGATTTATACTTTAACTTATTCAAAATACTAGAAATCGTTGCCTTATTAATCTCAAGATTTTTAGATATTTGAGTACGCGAAATATTATGATGGTTATAAATTTCCCTTAGCACTCTTTTTTCATTATCATTTATATTTTATTTTCCATAATTGCCTACCCCATAAGTTATTTTGAATTTAGTTTATAGTTTATCATGTATTTTTATACCAACTATTTTAACATAAATTAAATTAAACCTTAGAACAACTTAAAACCTCACTTAGGTTATCATCTTCGTTCTTTTATTTTTTTTATTATTTCAATAAATTACGTATTTCCAATATGACGATTTTTTATGCAAAGTCGTTGTATGTTTTTCAAATTTTTGACATTTATGCAATCTAAATAGCCAATTAGGGAATTTTTAACATTTTTTATTTGTTTGATATTATACTTAATGTATCTTAAATAGAAAGAGGGTATGCATATGGATTTCACTGGTGTTATTACAAGCATTATTGATTTAATCAAGACTTGCATTCAGGCTTTCGGTTAATTTTTTCAACTAAAAAACAGAGGAAATATTCAACGACTTGATTGTTTCCTCTGTTTTCTATGTATTGTTGTAAACACAACAATTTTATTTTTTATTCAATATATTTCTCAATTCTTCTATTTCATCTTGTGATAGATCTTCTTTTTCTACAAAGTTTAAGACAAGTGAATTGAAACCGCCTTTGTATACTTTATTGATAAAGTTTTTAGATGTTTTATATTTTATATCACTTTCTTCTACAAGAGAGTAATATTGAAAAATTTTATTGTCTTTTTTACGATCTATAAATCCCTTTTTATACAATCTCGTTATAAGTGTACGAATGGTTTTTGGACTCCAGTCCTTTTGCATTTGTATTTCTTCTATTATATTATTCGCACTTGCATATTTTTTCATCCAAATGATATTCATAACTTCCCATTCTGCAGATGATATTTCATACGTTTTATTATCCATTATATTAACTCCATTTCTTTTAAAATACGCTCAGAAATTTGTTGTGCTTTTTCGCCATTCGCATTGTCTTCGCCTTTTAAATGTGTAGCAAAATAATACGTATTATCTTTCGTTTCAACATAACCTACGAACCATCCATTTGCTTCTTTGTGATTCACGATTCCTGTTCCAGTTTTACCTACATATTTATAAGTATCTTTTTGTTTCAAAGTCATACTATTTTCAACTTTTTCAATAGCCTTATTATCAAAATGCATGTTATGTTGTTTCATATTTTTCAACAAATTAACCTGTTCTATTGCAGAAATTTTTAATGAAGATTCATTCCAATAATTTTCATTCCCTGATATTTCTTCATTACCATATTCAATTAGATCTAAATAAGATTTAACCTCATCTTGTCTTAAATGTTTGTTTAAATTTTCGTAATACCAATTTACTGAATATTTCATTGAAGAATTTAAATTTTGATCTTGGTTCCATTCTTTAAATGGATATTGATGTTTATCCCATTGTTGTTCAGTATGATTTAATGAGAGTAAATTTTGGTCGAATGCCATTAACGCTAAATAAATTTTGTAAGTAGAATTAGGTGAATATCGTTGTTTACTTTCTGGTTCATTATAAATAGAATAAGCTTGCTCCCGTTCATTATAAAGCACAAAACTTCCATCAAATCCTTTGAAATACGGAGCTAGTTGATTTAATTTTTTATATGATACATTTGTTTCATATTTGTCTTGTTGAACATGTGCAGATAGTAACGGTGCTTGTATTAAAAGCGATATACTACATACAATATACGCAACAATACGCTTGTTTCGATTAGGTTTAGGCATTGAATCATAAAGTGCAATATACTTAACACGTTCTTTAATATTTGAATTAAAACCTAGTAAATATTGTGCTGCCACATTATTTATGTGCTGAGATTTTAAAATAGAGCATTTTAATATCGATTCACCATAACGTATATGTTCATGGCGATTCAAAATTTTTAAAACGTTTCTATCACATACTTTTTCACAGTCATTGTCCATCATTGTTTTACTTATATATAGTGCAGGATTAAACCAGAATATCATTTTAAAAACAACATAAAGCTGGTTGAATATTAAGTCATGACTTTTCACATGTGATAGTTCATGTAGAATAATATATTCAATTTCTTTGTCATTCATGGTTTCGACTACGACAGTTGGTAGTACAATTTGGGATTTCACTAAACCAAATACCATCGGATTATCAATGTTTGAACTATAACTAATTGTTATATGCTTTTTGTAGAACTGCATCTTACTTTGACATACTTTAAGTCGTTCATTAAGATATGACGATTCCAATGACGAACTTTTAATAACATCAATTTGTCGGAATGCCTTAATCATATAAAATAAGCACAACAAACTACCAAATACCCATATCAAAAGAATCATATACGTTATATTTGAGGTCTCAAACTGATTAACATTAATTGCTAAGTCTTTCGTAACAGATGATTGTTGACCATCTAACATATGACTAACCGAAGAAGTCGTGTCAGATACATTTCGATTCATCATATCTTTTGAAAATGTAAAATTCGATATTTTGTAAAATGGTATTAATGGAATTAACGTGGAGACGAGCACTAATAACCAAATCTTATGTGACATAATATTTTGAGTATATTTTATATAGAGCATTCTCACTAAAAAAATTACACATATCGTGAGCAATGAACTGATTATACTTAACATTAAAAAAGATGATAACACCTTCTACACCTCCATATCACAAAAATTATAACATTATTTTGACATAAATACTACATTTGTAATATACTACAAATGTAGTCTTATATAAGGAGGATATTGATGAAAAAGATAAAAATTGTTCCACTTATTTTAATAGTTGTAGTTGTCGGGTTTGGTATATATTTTTATGCTTCAAAAGATAAAGAAATTAATAATACTATTGATGCAATTGAAGATAAAAATTTCAAACAAGTTTATAAAGATAGCAGTTATATTTCTAAAAGCGATAATGGTGAAGTAGAAATGACTGAACGTCCGATAAAAATATATAATAGTTTAGGCGTTAAAGATATAAACATTCAGGATCGTAAAATAAAAAAAGTATCTAAAAATAAAAAACGAGTAGATGCTCAATATAAAATTAAAACAAACTACGGTAACATTGATCGCAACGTTCAATTTAATTTTGTTAAAGAAGATGGTATGTGGAAGTTAGATTGGGATCATAGCGTCATTATTCCAGGAATGCAGAAAGACCAAAGCATACATATTGAAAATTTAAAATCAGAACGTGGTAAAATTTTAGACCGAAACAATGTGGAATTGGCCAATACAGGAACAGCATATGAGATAGGCATCGTTCCAAAGAATGTATCTAAAAAAGATTATAAAGCAATCGCTAAAGAACTAAGTATTTCTGAAGACTATATCAAACAACAAATGGATCAAAATTGGGTACAAGATGATACCTTCGTTCCACTTAAAACCGTTAAAAAAATGGATGAATATTTAAGTGATTTCGCAAAAAAATTTCATCTTACAACTAATGAAACAGAAAGTCGTAACTATCCTCTAGGAAAAGCGACTTCACATCTATTAGGTTATGTTGGTCCCATTAACTCTGAAGAATTAAAACAAAAAGAATATAAAGGCTATAAAGATGATGCAGTTATTGGTAAAAAGGGACTCGAAAAACTTTACGATAAAAAGCTCCAACATGAAGATGGCTATCGTGTCACAATCGTTGACGATAATAGCAATACAATCGCACATACATTAATAGAGAAAAAGAAAAAAGATGGCAAAGATATTCAACTAACTATTGATGCTAAAGTTCAAAAGAGTATTTATAACAACATGAAAAATGATTATGGCTCAGGTACTGCTATCCACCCTCAAACAGGTGAATTATTAGCACTTGTAAGCACACCTTCATATGACGTCTATCCATTTATGTATGGCATGAGTAACGAAGAATATAATAAATTAACCGAAGATAAAAAAGAACCTCTGCTCAACAAGTTCCAGATTACAACTTCACCAGGTTCAACTCAAAAAATATTAACAGCAATGATTGGGTTAAATAACAAAACATTAGACGATAAAACAAGTTATAAAATCGATGGTAAAGGTTGGCAAAAAGATAAATCTTGGGGTGGTTACAACGTTACAAGATATGAAGTGGTAAATGGTAATATCGACTTAAAACAAGCAATAGAATCATCAGATAACATTTTCTTTGCTAGAGTAGCACTCGAATTAGGCAGTAAGAAATTTGAAAAAGGCATGAAAAAACTAGGTGTTGGTGAAGATATACCAAGTGATTATCCATTTTATAATGCTCAAATTTCAAACAAAAATTTAGATAATGAAATATTATTAGCTGATTCAGGTTACGGACAAGGTGAAATACTGATTAACCCAGTACAGATCCTTTCAATCTATAGCGCATTAGAAAATAATGGCAATATTAACGCACCTCACTTATTAAAAGACACGAAAAACAAAGTTTGGAAGAAAAATATTATTTCCAAAGAAAATATCAATCTATTAACTGATGGTATGCAACAAGTCGTAAATAAAACACATAAAGAAGATATTTATAGATCTTATGCAAACTTAATTGGCAAATCCGGTACTGCAGAACTCAAAATGAAACAAGGAGAAACTGGCAGACAAATTGGGTGGTTTATATCATATGATAAAGATAATCCAAACATGATGATGGCTATTAATGTTAAAGATGTACAAGATAAAGGAATGGCTAGCTACAATGCCAAAATCTCAGGTAAAGTGTATGATGAGCTATATGAGAACGGTAATAAAAAATACGATATAGATGAATAACAAAACAGTGAAGCAATCCGTAACGATGGTTGCTTCACTGTTTTATTATGAATTATTAATAAGTGCTGTTACTTCTCCCTTAAATACAATTTCTTCATTTTCATTGTATGTTGAAAGTGACACTGTAACGAGTCCATTTTCTTTTTTTATGGATTTCTTATTTGTAATTTCAGCGATAACGTACAATGTATTACCTGGGTATACAGGTTTAATAAATTTAACGTTATTCATTTGTGTTCCTGCTACAACTTCTTCTCCGTATTTACCTTCTTCTACCCATAATTTAAATGATATTGAAAGTGTATGCATGCCAGATGCAATGATACCTTTAAATCTACTTTGTTCTGCTTTTTCTTTATCTATATGCATATATTGAGGATCAAAAGTTGTTGCAAATTGGATAATTTCTTCTTCTGTAATATGAAGGCTTTTTGTTTTGAATGTTTCTCCTACTATAAAATCATCGTATTTCATATATGTCTCTCTTTCTTATTCAAATTAATTTTTTAGTATGTAACATGTTAAAGGTAAGTCTACCGTCACTGAAACGTAAGACTCACCTCTAACTTTCTATTGAGACAAATGCACCATTTTATCTGCATTGTCTGTAAAGATACCATCAACTCCCCAATTAGCAAGTTGGTTTGCACGTGCTGGTTTGTTTACAGTCCATACGTTCAATTCATAACCCGCTTCTTTTACCATTTTTACTTTTGCTTTAGTAAGTTTGGCATCTTCAGTGTTTACTATTTTAGCATTACAGTAATCTAAAAGTGTTCTCCAGTCTTCACGAAACGAAGTTGTATGGAATATAACTGCTCTGTTATATTGTGGCATGATTTCTTCTGCAAGTTTAACAAGCACAACATTAAAGCTTGAAATGAGCACTTCTTGATTCTGATTTAAGTTTGTTAATTGTTCTTCCACTTGCTTAACCATACTTTTAGAAAGTGCTAGTCCATTCGGTCCAGTAATACCTTTTAATTCTACATTTAAATTCATATTATATTCATTTGCTATTTTTACTACATCATCGAAAGTTGGCAAATGTTCATCTTTGAATTTTTCACCAAACCAAGATCCTGCAGAAGCATCTTTAATTTCATCATAATTCAATTCAGTTATTTCCCCGGACATATTTGTAGTCCGTTCTAAATAATCATCATGAATGATAATCAGTTGTTCATCTTTTGTAATTGCAACATCTAACTCCAACCAGTTTATACCTTCTACTTCTGAAGCAGCTTTAAATGATGCAATTGTATTTTCCGGAGCTTTACTAGGTAATCCTCTATGTCCATATACAGTTAGCATATTACCTCTCCTTGCATTTTTATTTTTTTAATTAACGTAACTGTATTATCACATTAATCGCACTTTTATTTCCATTAAAAAGAGATGAATATCATAAATAAAGAAGTCGATAGATTCGTATTGATTATGGAGTTAATCTACGTCTCATCTCATTTTTAAAAAATCATTTATGTCCCAAGCTCCATTTTGTAATCAAGTCTAGTTTTTCTGTACCCCTTATCTGCAATTTTACTTAGGATTGCTTTTAAC
>NZ_KV831367.1:0-783 GCF_001837075.1 Staphylococcus sp. HMSC063F05 | reverse complement strand
CTTATCTGCAATTTTACTTAGAACTGCTTTTAACGTACCTCTTATCTGTAATTTTACTGAGAACTGCTTTTAACAAACCTCTTATCTGCAATTTTACTTAGAATTGCTTTTACTATTCCTCTTATTAGTATAATCTCAGTAAGAATGCGTATAAAAATGAAAATTACAACCGATTTTGTAAGTGCTGACGCCTGAGGGAATAGTATGTGCGAGAGACTAATGGCTCGAGCCATACCCCTAGGCAAGCATGCACGTACAAAATCGTAAGATAAAAAAATAAGCATATCACTGTAAACTTTAAAAAATCAGTTTAGTGATATGCTTATTTATTTCGAGTTAGGATTTATGTCCCAAGCTCATCAAGCACAATCGGCCACTAGTTTATTTCTCTATCTTATATGTTCTGATATGGTCTTCTATACTGTATAAGTATACTTTTGAATATGGATCTTGTGTCAATTCACGTTCGAAATCAAATTCTTGATTATCAAATCTGTTAAAGAATGTTTCGTATTCTTCGACTGATAATTGCTCTCTAGATTCTAGCATATTTAAGTGTTTCTCTTTATCTAATGCTTTGTCATATCCTTTAACGATTGAACCACTAAAGATTTCTCCTACTGCTCCTGAACCATAACTAAATAGACATACTTTCTCTTCTGGTTGGAATGTGTGGTTCTGTAATAACGAAATTAAACTTAAGTATAATGATCCTGTATAAATGTTACCAACATCTCTATTCCATAATACGGTTCTGTTGCAAAGTTGAATTTATAGTATAAT
>NZ_KV831366.1:0-221 GCF_001837075.1 Staphylococcus sp. HMSC063F05 | reverse complement strand
AGAAAAGGCGTAGAAATAATAGAAGCAGAAGCATCTAAAGATCATATTCATATGTTAGTTAGTATTCCACCTAAATTAGGAGTATCCTCATTTGTTGGATATTTAAAAGGTAAAAGCAGTTTAATGATTTTTGATAGACATGCTAATTTAAAATATAGATATGGAAATAGAAAGTTTTGGTGTAAAGGATTTTATGTAGATACAGTAGGTAGAAATAAAAA
>NZ_KV831365.1:0-25373 GCF_001837075.1 Staphylococcus sp. HMSC063F05 | reverse complement strand
GATTTCTTCATAGCTAATCTTAGTATGTTTTATAATTTATTTAGCCACTTTTAGATTTAAAATTTACTGTCCTTAATTTGCAATACTAATTGTTTCAATTTCTCCAGTCATTTTGTCCAATAATTTCTTTTGCTTTGCATCGAAGAAATAGTAAACTTGTCTTTCATCGGTTTCTGAGCGTAATTTAGAAATGAGTTCTTTCTTATAGATTTTACGAATAATCACATCAATTTTACTAGTATCCCATAACATCTCGAAATGTAATGTGTCTCGTAACTCTTTACCACTAATTTTAGTGTCTGCATAGACCTTGTAAAGAACTACAAATTCTTCAATAGAAATACGATATGTTGTTTTAAGCCAATGCTTTAATTGACTTAATTCTCTCTCTGATTCAATAAAACGTTGTACTTTGTTACTCATAATAATATGCCTCCTAAGTTGATTCTTGGATGTTGTGTTTGTGTGATAAAACTCAATTGCTTATTTTTATTATATTACAGGTTTTGCATTTAATCTATAACAAATATTAAAATTGCCTCTAAATATTGTTTTGAAATTAAACAATTTAAACAATCAGTTATATGTTGAAAGGCATTTAAAATATCTAAATAGGTTTTGTCGTAGCTATATTAACTAACTAAATGTATAAAATTATGGATTTAAAATGTTTAACATGAAGACTTAAGCATATGTTGTCTATAAATACTCAAAACTGTATTAATTGTTTCTTGCTTATTTAATATAATTTATTAGTATTATAAACTTTTGAAACTAAATTTAAATGCTTAAAATACCATAAGTATTAAAATTCTAGACTAAGCCTATCCACCTATATAATTCATATTAATTTTTTTCTTTCTATTATTCTCAATAGTTTGCATCGTACGCTTATCAGAGTACTGATCGTTTCTAATACTCCACAATCGTTTAAATTGTGCTTTTAAATCATCATCTGTAGCTCCATTACGTATTAAGGTTTTTACATCAAACCCTTCTGAGGAGGCAAATAAACAACCATAAAATTTACCATCTGAAGACAATCGAGCACGCGTACATGTGGAACAAAATGATTCAGATACACTCGTAATTAGACCAAATTGTGCATCACTATCTTTATGTCGAAAATATTTAGCAACTTCCCCATAATATTTAGGCGCTACAGGACTTATCTCAAAATGTTGTTCTATCATATTAAGCATTTCTTCTTTAGTTACAACTTTATTGAAATTCCATCCATTATCGTTACCTACATCCATAAATTCAATAAAACGTACTTCAATATTTTTATTTTTAAAATAATCAATCATCGGAATAATTTGATCATCATTAACCCCTTTTTGAATAACCACGTTTACTTTAACTTCAAAACCTATTGATACTGCATAATCAATTTGTTCTAAGATTGTAGACGCTTTAATATTTCTATTGTTAATTTCTTGAAAAACGTTATCCTCAATCGCATCTAAACTTACATTAATACGTCGTAAACCAGCTTGATATAAATTTTTTCCATGTTTTTTTAATAACAAGCCATTAGTAGTCAATCCAATATCCTCTATACCATCTATGAGATTTAATTGCTCTACAAGTTTATAAAGATTGCGTCGTAAGAGAGGCTCTCCTCCTGTAATTCTTATCTTTTTAACTCCTAATTGAGCATAAATCTTTGAAATTCGTGTTAATTCTTCAAAAGTAAGCAATTCATTCTTAGGTAAGAAAGTGTAATCATCTCCAAAGATTTCCTTTGGCATACAATAATCACATCTGAAATTACATCGATCAGTGACCGATATTCTTAAATCCCGTATTGGACGGCCTAATTTATCTTGTATTACCTCTTTCATTGTTGGACCTCCTTATTCATTTATCTGCATTTTTAAAGAGTCCAAATCATGCTGAAAATTAATATTCTTATACCAATAATAAGGCGAGTCAATTTCAGTAACATCTAACCAATCTGTCGATAATTGTTTAAAGACATGCTTCAGACTTAAATGATTTGAATTTAAAGCTTTTTCAATAAAAGGAAACGTCGAAAGTGTATAAAAACCAATCGTCGGTATACATATTTCTCCTTCTTTAAATGCGACAATATCTAAACGTGATTCAATTAAGTTTGATACCATGAAATGATATAACCCATTCACTGCTTTACTTGTAATCATTGGTGTATCAACAGATACAATGAAAAACAATTCTTCATCCATGTATTGTTTCATCACTGAGTAAATTCCTGTTAGCGGCCCTTTATTTTGATGATGTTCGTCATCAATAATCACATATTCATATTCAAACTGAGAAGCTAATTGGGAATTAGTGCTAATGATAATGCGATTAAACATATTTGTAGATTTTAACGTTTCTATAATTTTTTGATAAAAATATTGATTATCAATTTTAGCAAAAGCTTTAGCTTTACCAAATCGGCTAGATTCTCCACCTGCTAAAATAATTGCTTTCATCTTGATCAACCCCCACTGACCGGTGGAATGAGCGCAATTGTATCTCCTGGTTGAACTATATCATCCTGTCTGACGAATTCTTCATTAACAGCTATTTGAAATTTTTTAGATTTAAGTTCACTATGGTGTTTTAATAAATATGACTCGAATTCTTGAACAGTTAATGTCGTATCTAAATGTATTGTTTCAGTAGATCGATTGAGCAACTCTTTTAACTCTGCAAAATATAAAATTTTCATCTTGCTTTCCCCTTTTTTGCTTCATTATATGTTCCCTTTTGATGACCTTGCCATTCAGCACCATCTTCCCAAATTTCCTTTTTCCAAATTGGAACAATTTCCTTTATGCGCTCGATGGCGTATTCATTCGCTGCATATGCTGCTTTTCTATGCGGTGAAGATACTGCAATTAAAACTGCAATATCTGATATTTGTAATGGACCAATTCGATGTACAATTGTTGTTATTGTTCCAGGCCACTTTTCTTCAATTTCTTTACCAATTTGAGCTAATTTTTTCTCAGCCATTGGTATATAAGCTTCATACTCTAAATGTTGTGTACGAATACCTTTAGTCCACTCTCTTACGTGACCAGTAAATACGACTACGGCACCTTGACGTTCGTTAATCGTAAAATCCCTATATTGTTCTGTTTCAATAGGTTGAGTCACGATTTCAAATTGCTTCATTTAATTCATTCCCTTATCCTTAATTAATTTATTGAGTAAGTGCTCAAGTTGATTACTTGCACGTGGATGATTGGTTTCTATTTTCCCTATGACGTGAGAAAGTCCTTGTAGACTTCTTAATTCATCATTATTTTTATAAACGATAATTTTATCATAATTTGCTTCTTTAAAGCCCTCAACTAAAATGATACTACAATCAATTGTAACAGAATTTTCTATTATTTCTCTAAGCGATTGTTTCTTTTTACGTGTCACTGTTTGCTGTAAATGATGCCCCTGAACAATACTTTGGTCTGCGCCCGCAGCGAAATGTTTCATGTGGTCAACATCAGATGACTGTAATTCAATTTCTTCACCAATATGCCCGTGATGTTTAATTGTTACTACTGAATAGCCTCGTTCTTTTAAAAATGATATAGCATGGTTCATCAATGTGGTTTTCCCTGAATTTTTCATACCTACAATTTGTAAAATCATAGTATCAATTCCTCTTCAAAACTATTAGATTCGGTCAAAATCACATCAACAATGTTGCCCGCTTTAAATCCACGTGTGCCACCAGGAAGCATAATCATAGCATTAGCGTGCGCAATGGCTACAACTGCACCTGATTTATTAAATCCAGATGGTATTACTGTCATTCCAGCTTTTGTTAATGTTGCCTTAGCACGAATCAATCGTGTAAATGGGTTAGCTTTATTAAAATCTTCCATAAGTGTAGCTTTGATTATTTGCGGATAACAAGCTTTAGCTCCCATGAGCTTATTTACAGCAGGTTTGACATATAATTCAAATCCTGTATAGCAGGCTGAAGGGTTTCCAGATAAGCCAAATAAATATTTACCATCTGCAAATGCAACCGTAGTAACACTACCTGGTCTTTGAGCCACTTTGTTAAATAGTATCTGTGCTTGGATGGACTTGTATATTTCTGGTAAGTAATCAAAATCTCCTACCGACACACCTCCGGTAGTAATTACTAAATCATGCTCTGATAAAGCTTTTTTTACAACCTCAATACTCTTTTCGAGATTATCATGCTGAACTTTATACATTCCAACTTGTATTCCAAATTGTTTAGCTAATGCTTTAATCATTGGTCCGTTTGAATTTCGTATCTTTCCTGGTTCAAGCTCATCTTCTACTTCAAGCAATTCACTACCTGTAGCAATTACTGCAACAGTTGGTTTTCGAGCCACTCGCACTTTAGTATAACCGTATGTAGCTAAGACTGCTATCACACCTGAGTTAATACGCATACCTTTATGTAGTACAATATCACCAGCTTTTATTTCTTCACCTTGTAGCGAAATATTTTCTAAATGTTTAAAGGATTTTCTAATTGTAAAAGTTGTTTCAGATTCAATAGTTTGTTCAAACATTACTACGGCATCAGCTCCAGAAGGAATTTGAGCACCAGTCATTATTCGAATTGCTTGGTTTTTATCAATTGTTTTTTCTGAAACTGAACCTGCACCGATATGATCTATTACTTCAAATTCAATACGGTTTTCGCCACTTGCACCTTGTGAATCTTCACTTCTAATTGCAAACCCATCGTAGGGTGATTTATTAAATCTTGGTATATCATAGGTCGCAACAATATCTTCAGCAAGAATATGTCCTAAACTTTCATCTAAATTAATATTGATATTCTTCACTTCAACATGTTGTTTCATAATACGTTTAATTGCTTCTTTAACTGATATTGGCGTTCTTTTCTCTACAGACATACACTCATCTCCAAAATATATTAATTTTCATGATATACTTACTCCTAATAGGAGGGAAAAAATGACTAATTTCACACATATTAATAAACAAGGTAATGCTAAAATGGTTGATGTTTCTAATAAAGAAATTACAAAACGTGTAGCAGAAGCACACTCAAGTATAATAGTTAATGAAAAAATTTATAGTCAAATTACTCAAAATACTAATAGTAAAGGAAATGTACTTAATACTGCGCAAATTGCTGGTATTATGGCAGCTAAAAACACTTCTACAATCATTCCTATGTGTCATCCATTACCACTTACAGGCATAGATATATCCTTCAAATGGGATTCAAATAATGATGATTCATATCGTTTAAATATTACAGCGGTCGTGTCTACAACAGGTAAAACTGGTGTTGAAATGGAAGCATTGACTGCTGCTTCAGTTACAGCACTTACAATCTATGATATGACAAAAGCTATAGACAAAGGCATGATAATTGGAGAAACGTACTTAGAATCTAAATCTGGTGGTAAATCTGGCGACTTCCACAGAAAAAATTGATAATTCTATTTATTGTATAAATTAAAGATTCGTACATTATATCTAATATCTTGAAATTACTTAATTCCTAATGTCTTTATTTAATTCAAACACTAAGTGACTCAATTCAGGTTTAATTAATTTTTCTATTGCAAGTTTAATTGCACCAGTTGAGCCAGGAAGTGCAAAAATTAAGGTGCTATCACAGGTACCTGCAATAGCTCGAGTTAATAATGCTCTTGTACCAACATCTTCGGTATAACTTAAGTATCTAAATAATTCACCAAAACCTTCTAATTCTTTAGTTAACAATGGGCGAACAGCTTCTATTGTCACATCTCTTTGTGAGATACCTGTTCCTCCCGTTGTAATAATGACATCTAGTTGATTTGACGAAGTTAACCAAAGCTTAAGTTGGTGTGTAATAGCTTCTATATCATCTTTAACAATTCGATAGTGGTTAATATCAACATGATTCTCATGTTGATTTATCAAAGATTGAATCAGTTGACCACCTTTATCAGAATCATAATCTCTCGTATCCGATACAGTCAAAATTGCTACATGAATCGGTCTGTTTAAATGAATATTCTGATGTTGATGTTTGTGCATGTTTATTCACTCCCTTATATTTAACCAAATAGTTGATGCATTAATTGAATTGCTTTTTTAGGTTCTGTCGTTCCATGTATCAAAAATCTACCTCCAGAAAATGCAACAATTCGATGTTCTCTAAACCTAAACATTGTCATATATAAATTCGTGCGATATTGAATATGATTTCGCTCGAGAAATGATAGTAATATTTCCTGAGAAATATCAGCATTTTTATATTGAACAGTGTCTCTTCCACATAAGGTCGCATAATCTTGTTGATGTTGATTAAGGTGTGGATATGTTGGAGCATTACCACAAGTTTTACAATCTTCATTTTGCATACGAATAAAACCAAATGTATAATGATCTCCTGTCCAAATATCCCCGTAAGTGAAGTGTTTATTAACCTTATTACCAGTCAGCAACTTCAATGCATCAACGAGTTGTAAACTGGTTGTCATTGTTACAGCTGGTTGAATAACTCCAACCGTATCACATGTTAAATTAATAGATGGTAATTGAGGCATTAAGCAATTAAAACACGGTGTTTCACCAGGAATAAACGTTGCCTGAACATATGTACTTTGTACAACACCACCATAAATCCAAGGAATCTGATGTTTATAAGCAAAGTCATTAATTAACTGACGTGTATCAAAATTATCAGTTGCATCTAATATGATATCGACATGCATGCCATGTTGCTCTAAGAAATTGTAATTAACATGCTCAATATAAGCATCTATCTCTATATCTTTACGTATCTCTTTTAAAACTTTCTGTGCAGCGATTACTTTTGGTAGTACATCTTCTGCATCACGCTCTATAAAGAGCGTTTGTCGTTGTAAATTGCTAAATTCAATGTAATCTCTATCAACAATGGTTAACTTATTTATTCCCGCTCTCACTAATCCCTCAGCTAAGTGTGTTCCTAACGCACCCATACCTACTATAAGCACATGTTTTTTCTCAAGTAGACTTTGACCTTTTAAACCAATTTCCTTAAACAACACTTGTCTCGAGTATCTTTCTTGCATTAGATCTCTAAACCTCTCTTTATATTTTGAATATACAAATTATTGTTAAAATTAACAGATAAATAGCACTTCTTACTATATTTGTATACAATCTTCAATTGTTATAATCTCATGCGCCATTTGTTGCGCTTCATAATTTGAATGCGTTACAAATATAATAGGAATTTGCCATGCTTCGAATATTTTTAAAATTAATTTGATACCTTCGTTTTTTGTTTTATCATCTAAACTTGAAAAAGGCTCATCAAGCAAAATCAAATCGGGTTTCGTACTTAGCGCCCTTGCTAAAGCGACGCGCTGAGCTTCACCTCCTGATAAGGTCACAGGATACTTTTCAAGTAAATGCTCTATTTTTAGAGTATGAATAAGTTCATTGATATGTTCAGAAGGTTTAGTCATAAACGTTATGTTGTTATAAACATTCATATTGGGGAAAAGTTGATAATCTTGAAATAGATATCCTATACGACGTTGTTGAACCTTAACATTCAAATGGTGTCGTGAATCAGTTAATACACGTTTACCAACCTTTATATATGAATAATTTATAGCTTTCAAACCGGCAATTATATTTAAAATTGTTGTCTTTCCAATTCCAGATGGTCCCTGTATCGCATATATCTTAGGGTGTTGATCCTTTATATTTATATTAATTTTCGTCTGATTAAGAACACCATTCACTTTAATTGTGAGCATTTAATCAACCTCCCTAAACGTATCACGATTAACCAGATTTATGGTCGCTATGACAGTTACCGCAAACGCAACTAATACAAGCACCCATAACCATGCTTCATTTTCTTTCCCTTGCTCCACTAAAAAATAAATTTCTAAAGGCAATGTATTTGTTTTGTCTGGGATATAGCCAGCAACCATCAAAGTAGCACCAAATTCACCTATTGCTCTTGCAAAGCTCATCATAATACCTGCAAGAATAGAACGTTTAGATAATGGTAACACCAATTTAAGAAATATTTTTGTTTCACTTGCTCCCATCGTTCTTGCAGTATTTAACATCTTTGAATCTATACTTCGAAAACCATTCACTGTATGTTGATACATAAGGGGAAAACTAACAATGACAGATGCAATCACTGCACCTGTCAATGTAAATACAACTGGTAAGTGTAAGATATTAGTAAAGAATTCTCCTACAGGACTTCTTTTTGAAAATATAATTAATAGTATAAAACCAAGGACAGTAGGTGGTAACACAATTGGTAAAATGATAAAACTTTCTAATAGATTTACCCAATATCTTTTTTTATTGTATAGCCATTTAGAAATCAAAATGCCAAAAATAGTAACTATCATTGTACTGATTAAAGCAACACGAAAAGAAATCCAAAAGGACGTTAAATCAGGCATAGCTCTGAACTCCTTATACAGAAAATTGATATTCTTTAAGAATTTGTTTAGCTTTATTAGATTTTAAGAAGTTAATCCATTCTTTAGCTAATTTTTTATCTGAAGTTGCACCTGCTTTATAAGTAATTGGTTTGCTTAATTTAATTTCTTCGATGACTTTAACTTTATTTGCTTTTTTCTTTTGTTGATATAAGTCTGTTTTGTAAACGAATCCTTCCTGTGCATTTCCTTTTTCCACATAATTTAATACTTGTTTTACGTCTTTAGCAAAAATAATTTTATCTTTAACATCACCATATAAATGTTGATCATCTAAATATTGTTTTGCATATTTACCAGCAGGCACTGTTTTTATTTGTCCTAGTGCGAGTTTGTCGTTTTGATTTAAATCTTTTACAGAGGTATAACTTTTATTTTTATCGCCAATTAATACAAGTTGATTCTTTGCATAATTATAAGTGTCATGTGCTTTGTTTTTTTTCTTCAACAGGTCTATATCTTTAGTGTTAGCTGACATCATGACATCTGCCGGAGCACCCGCTTCTATCTGTTGTCTTAACGCACCTGATCCGCCATAGTTAAATTTAATTTCTACATTTGGATGGTCCTTTTTAAATTCATTTCCTAATGCTTTACTGACTTCAGTCAAACTTGCTGCAGCAGAAACTTGAAGTTCTTGTTTATCACCTTTTGTCGGTTGTTTTTCATTCTGTTCTTTATTCTGACCTTTCTCGTTGGTACAACCTGCTAACACTACACACAATGTTAAAATGATAACAAAAATATGTTTAATTTTCATGATAGCCTACCTCCATTTAACCTTTATTATACGCTTTAAATATTATTTGAAAAAGAAATAAAATGTGATAAATTATGTCATTATTTATACAACTATATGTACTTCAATTTACTTTACAAAATCTTCTTAAAAGTCCTTTCCTAATAATATGATATACAAAAGAGTGAGAATTGAGTTTCTTTTATGATAATAAGTAGTTATGATTCAAGGGGTAAAAAATGAAAAAAGATGTGACGCAAAAACAAACTATAATCAAATTTGAAAATGGACACTTATATACAGCATCGGATTCATGTATAACAGAGATGCCATTAACAATTAAAGTCAACGAATTTAAGTTTGCAACTATTATTTGTAGTCGAAACTATTTAGAAGAATTGACTTTAGGTTTTCTTGCATCTGAAGGTATATTCTTAAAGAGAAATGACTTACAATCCATTCATATCGACGAAAGTAAAGGATTCGCTCATGTGAAACTAACTCAATCAGTAGGCCATCACTTCGAACATCCTACAAAACGTGTGCTTGCTTCCTGTTGTGGTAAAAGCAGAGCCTTTTATTTTCAAAATGATGCAGCTATTGCCAAAACATCAATGACAACCATTTAACTTCAACCCTAACAAGTTATTAATATGATGACGCAATTACAGGATGCAAGTATTATTTTCAAACAAATGGGTGGTCTCCATAATGCTGCCATCAGTGATGGAAAAAATTTTTTGAACATCGCTACGAAATCTGACGTCATAACGCTCTTGATAAATTATACAGTTATTGTATTCAACGACATATACCGGTGAGAGATAAGGTTTTAATTTTTAGCGATCGTATTTCATCTGAAATTTTAATCAAAGCAGCTAAAATCGATGTAGAAATTATATTATCTAAATCTGCCCCTACTTCACTTGCAATACAACTTGCAAAAGATTTATACATTACCGCAATTGAGTTTATTCGAGAAAATCATTTTAATAGTCACCCAGAAAGAATCATAAATTAAATGAATTTTAAGATTAACATTTCATTTACGATCACCTTTTCAACTCATAAAAAATACCCAAGATGAATTGATTTAACAATCCATCTTAGGTTATCATTTCGATATAAAATTTCAATTAACTTAAATATTTTCTTTTAAAATATGATACTTAAAACCTTGATATACATATCCTTGTCTTAGATACATATCTTTAGCAGTATCTTTTCCATCTGCAACAAGAATAACAGGTCGCTCATTAGCCATACGTCCAACGTAAGCTTGTATTTCAGAACCGATACCTTGATGTTGGAATTCTTCTAAAACCCCAAAACCATCTATTTCTATTGTTTTATCCGTCATTATAATATCGACTATTCCAACTGGTTGATGGTTAACATATGCAACTAAACGTTCAATATCGTCCAAGTTATATGAGCTATAAATATGTTGTTTAACCATGTTGGCATAGCTATCACCAAAAGGCCGTGCAAACGCATCATAAACATGAAGGTAATCATTGATATTATTGCTTGATACAAGTTGAATATCTACGTCTCTTTTGCGGGAGAGCTCTTTTAACGCTTTAGCTTCAATGACATAGAGCTCAAGTACTCCTATCTGAAAACCTAGTTCACGTATTTTTTCCAACAATACTTCATCTATCTTTTCATTAGCTGGAAATGAAAATGAAAGATGATAGGATGATTGATTTAGATGCATTTTCTTTTGAACTTCAATGTCTTTAAGCCACTGGTTCATTGTTGGCATCGTTTTATAAATCCACGTGTTACTAGCATATTTTAATGGTTGAGGAGGTAAGAGATAAATCGCCTTTCTAGAATCTTCAGTTATTTTATTTCCATCAATATAAATATCTTTAAAAGTTATTTTCGACATAAATATCGCCTCATCAACTTTATTATTATTTTTTAGTTATTGAATAAGAGTCTTGAAACGTGAATGATTTAAAATTGCTGCACCTATTAAACTTGCAATAATAGCCTTAATGATATCACCTGGCATAAATGTAAATGATAATATAAATGCCTTAGAGATAGGTATATGTATAATAAAGCCCATAATGATAGTACCTAATATATCTAATCCTAATACACCGATAACTAGTGTAGCTATAAAAATCACTAAGAAATTAATTTTATGCAAATATGCATCACGAATAATGCCTATAAAGTAAGCTACAACAGGATATAAGAATAAGAATCCTGCCGAAGGTCCTGCAAATACGCCAATTCCCCCACGGCCTCCAGAAAGCACTGGCAAACCTGTAGCTACCAATAGTAAAAAGACAATAACACTAGTAGTACCAAGCTTTCGCCCTAAAATAATTCCTGCCAAAAAGATTCCTATATTCTGTAATACAATAGGGACTGGCATAAATGGCAGAGGTACACTTGGTACTATACCTAAAATACAAATGATAGCAGTCATTAAAGCTGTATATACTAAATGTTTTGTAGTCACTTGTTCATCCTCCTTACATAGATTTTATTATAGCACCCTTGTAAACTTTTATGAATGGAAAGTTTACAATAAGTTGAAGTAGATGAACCTTTTTATTAACAAATAAAACTTAGGACTCGATTTTCTTTGCTAAATCCGTTATGTAGTTAAAAAATGCTTGTTTATTTACATCCGTAATGACTTGAACTTCACGTCCATATTCAGATTGGAATGTTCTCCCTTGACTAGGTCCTTGACTGACTACATCAATTTTCAATTTCGTTGATTCAACTAAATTTGGAGAACCCACATAAGCAGTAGTTAATACATCCCATAAAAAGTATGTTGAATTGGTCACAAAATGTGTGAGTGGTGGTACTGCTGCGTAACTTGTGCCCAGAAAATCAACGCCTAAATATTGTCTTTTATCTGCCCACATTTGACGAACTTCCATTGTTAGAGGGACTTGATTTGTACTTTCTAAAGCAACAATATCGACATTCATATCACTATCTAATACAACTTTTACAGCCTCAGGATCCCAAAATGCATTCCATTCAGCTGTACCATCATGTTCTGGTTCTTCAACATTTCCTTTGTCTAAAAACGTTCCACCCATCCAAACTAATTTCTCTATATTTTTTAAAATTGAGTTGTCATATTTTATAGCTTTAGCTAAATCTGTAAGCGGTCCAGTAAATAACAATGTAACTTTCTCATCACAACTCTTCACTTTACGAATAATATCTATATACGCCTCGTCCTCACTAGCCTTGCATCTTTTGGGTATACAAGACTCATTTAGCACTGGTAAGGCATCCATAAAGAAAGCATGCATTCTCCATTCTTTTGGAAAAGGATTTTTCCCTCTTTCATATGATGGTGCTACATTAATTTCAACGTCTGAAAAACGATTTATAATCTTTAATGAAGCACTTAATGAAGGCTCTAAATAGCAGTCTGCACCAATCGTACTTACGCCAACAAGTTCTATATTTTCCATTTGTAATAATAAAAATAGTGACACTAGATCATCAACGCCACCATCATGATTAAAATATACTTTGGTCATAGTTGATACTCCTAACGTTTTTTAATGAATAACTTAATTATATTTGAAACCTTTCGTGACACCAAATAATTTAAAGTTAATCATTGAATACATGGCAACCTATAATTATTAAAAATTTTTAGCAGTTACACAGCGATTTCATTATGGTTGCATTAGAAAAGCCTGTGACAAAAAAGTTGTCACAGGCATACTTAACTTGAAGTCAATCGATGACTGAATTAAATTGTTGATGTACATCGCGCTTTTTTATACTTTATATGCATTGCAATGAAAAACGTTAAATTCCATCTCATTCCTTTAAAGAATATCAATATGACATTAAAGTTTGTTTGTAATACTTTTATCAATATTAGTGTAAGCCATATCTTCCATTGGTGGATTATGTAATCCAGCACGTATATCTCTATAGTACCGTTGAAGAGGTCTGCTCATTTCTAGACTCTTAGCTCCAACTATTCTCATAGCTAAATCAACGATTTCTATACCTTGGTTCATTACCACCACTTTACTTGCTGAGGTTTCATTCCATATTTGTGCATCCTCTGTATATGATTGATACCCTCTAGCTGTACTCCATAGAAAATGTCTTGTAGAAAGTAATAAACTTTCCATTTTCCCTAAATTTTGTTGCACTGTAGGTAAACTATCAATCGTACCTGTAATACTATTAGGACGATAATTTTTTGCAAAATCTACTGCATAGTCACGAGCTGCTTGTGCAATACCTAGATAACAGCTCGGTATATGAAGAAGCCAACCATTAGGTCTTGATTCACGTTTTGATTCTACAAAATTTTCATTAGGAACATAAACATCATCAAGAATTAAATCATGGCTCTCAGTCGCTCTCATACCAACCATATCCCAGTTGTCAGCAATACTTACACCTTTAGTTGACTGAGGAATTAAAAAGAATCCCATTGATTTAGTTTCTTCAACATACGCACCAACAATATAATGTGTCAACGCCTTACTCATAGATGTAAAGGTTTTAACACCGTTTATAACATAACCATTTTCAGCTTTAACAGCATGTGTAGATGGGCGACCACCTCTAGTAGGACTACCAGTTTCCGCTTCACTGACTGCTCTATTGATCAGTGCACCATGAACAACTTCTTTAGCAAAGGAATCTAACATTGATAGTGACCACATATGTTGCTCGTACAATTGACCAATTACACTTAAATGCCACCCTATAGATAAAGCAGTTGCTCCATCAATAGTACCCAAATAACTTTGTAAAATCACCATATCTTCAATAGTAGCACCTTCACCCCCATACTCTACAGGCAAAGTTAGTTTAGTATATCCTTCCTTTATCAGCCACTCAATATTTTCATATGGAAATCTAGATTGAATATCATTTTCAGCTGCGCGTGCTTTGAATTCACTTTCAATCTTTTTAAATTTACGAATCCACTTTTTTTGAATGTCAGTGTGAATTAAAAAAGACTCCATCACATTTACGCCCCCTATGACTCGTTTTATTTTAAATTTAATTATTCATAGTTTAACACTCGACTTTATTTTTTCAAAATTTACTAATTGTACTTCATACGCATTTCCCTCTGATATTGAAAAGTTAACAATTAATATATACATAACTTAATCTATGAATGTATCTAGATAGTCAATTTTATTTCTTTTATAAATTTTAAATATAAAAAGCATCGCCACATTCATAATGTAGACAGATGCTTTTTAGTAGAATTTTGATTTTCAAATACGTTTAAACTTTATAGAGTAATGCTAAAATTTCGGACATAAAACTCATTGAATTAAAAATCTGATCTAAAACAGTTGCGACTATAAATTTAAAAATAATCACAATGTATCAATTAAGGTTAACTCAATTTTTAAATTTTAATATTTTCATTTTTTATGCATTATTTATACAGATTGATTTTTAATTCCTGCAAACAACATAATCCATGTAGCAAAAATAAATGGCCATGTTAAAGTTGGTAAACCTAATGGTGCGAGCAATGTGCTCAAACCTAAATGTATGAATGCAGTGAGTACTATTCCTAAAATCATTGCGAGATAACTATGGATTGCTGTCTCAAAAGTGACACCTAGCGCAATCGCAGATAAAACTACATTATAGCCAAATATGCCTTCATTTATACTACTATAGTCTCCACCCAGTAATATAATTATTAGGAACCCAATAATGTTTGCAATTATAGAAACAATTCCAGCTTTTTTAGAACCTATAAAAATCCCTATTAGAATTAACAAACCACCTATTATGCTGGGCATTAAAAATATTTGTCCAAATCCATCTAAAACTGATTGAAAAAAATGAACACGGGTGTGGTCATTATTTAAAGATACCTTTTCTATATGCTCCGGAATAATATCAATCTGAGTATGTAACGTTTTAAGTTGATTAGGTATTAATAAAGTAATCCACGTCATAATAACATACGGACTAGTTAGAAACGCTATTTTATGTGGTTTCAATACTTCTCTAACCGCTGCTCCAATCGGTAGCGTTAAAATAGTGGCTACGAATGTGATTAATATACCGCTCCAATTGCTATCCAAAAATAAAGTAAGTGCAATTGCGGTTAATACAGGGTTAAATCCGGCTAATCCACTTTCGATTTCTTCTTTTGTGTAATTCATATATGGTGCCAATATCCAAGTCATTACACTTGCAATCATTGCACTGATTCCTACTTTCCAATTCACTGCGAACAGTCCAATTAAAATGAATAACCCAGTATATGGATTATTAATTAAAACCACTTGAGAGATACTACTTAAAATTACTTTTATCAATTTCAATTTTATAGCCTCCTTTTATTCACTACATTAATTATTTAATAAAGACAGTTTTCAAATTACCATTAAATATTCATCATATCAATTACATTTTACTAAAATAATGTTTATGTACGCTGGATATTTTTCATATTTATTCAACTTTATACACTTAATTTAAAAAAACATTGTTAATTAGATAAAATCATCAAAGTATTATACTTGTATACTTCATTAAATAGTTTTAATATAAAATTCGCAAGACAAATTAATATGAAAGAAGGGATAGTTTTGCACTTTACACAACGTGAACAAGACAAATTGATGATAGTTGTAGCTGCTGAGGTTGCACGTCGTAGAAAAGCAAGAGGACTTAAACTTAATCATCCTGAAGCACTTGCTTTAATCAGTGATGAATTATTAGAAGGCGCGCGTGATGGTAAAACGGTAGCTGAACTCATGAGCTATGGAAAAACAATTTTAAACGAGGAAGATGTCATGGATGGCGTAGCTAACATGATTACAGAACTTGAAATTGAAGCAACTTTTCCAGATGGTACTAAGTTAATAACAGTCCATCACCCAATCGTTTAAGGAGGCTATATCAATGATTCCTGGTGAAATTATTGTTAAAAATACTGAAATAGAAGTCAATAAACATCATCCCGAAACGGTGATTGAAGTAAAAAATACAGGCGATAGACCTATACAAGTAGGTTCACATTTCCACTTTTTCGAAGCAAATAAAGCATTAGAATTTGATCGTGAGAAAGCATATGGTAAACATTTGGATATTCCTGCAGGAGCTGCAGTGAGATTTGAACCTGGAGATGAAAAAAAAGTACAACTTGTCGAATATTCTGGACGACGTAAAATTTATGGATTCCGTGGTTTAGTCGATGGCGATATTGACGAAGAACGCGTATTCCGTCCAAATGATTCAAATCAAAACGCCGCCGTTAAAAACGATGCAGGCGAAGACAATGCGAATAAAAAAGGTGGTAAATAAGCATGAGTTTTAAAATGACACAATCTCAATACACAAGTCTTTATGGACCAACTGTAGGAGACTCTGTGAGATTAGGAGATACGAACTTGTTTGCACAAGTTGAAAAAGACTATGCAAATTATGGAGATGAAGCTACTTTCGGTGGCGGAAAATCAATTCGTGATGGTATGGCTCAAAATCCTAATGTGACAAGAGATGATAAAAATGTAGCCGATTTAGTTTTAACTAACGCATTAATTATTGATTATGACAAGATTGTTAAAGCAGATATCGGAATTAAAAATGGTTATATTTTTAAGATCGGTAAAGCTGGAAACCCAGATATAATGGATAACGTTGACATCATCATTGGTGCAACAACTGATATTATTGCTGCTGAAGGTAAAATTGTTACTGCCGGCGGTATCGATACACACGTGCACTTCATCAATCCTGAACAAGCTGAAGTTGCACTTGAGAGTGGTATTACAACGCATATCGGTGGAGGAACTGGTGCTTCTGAAGGTGCTAAAGCGACTACTGTAACACCAGGACCTTGGCATATTCATCGCATGTTAGAAGCAGCAGAAGAGATGCCTATTAATGTAGGATTTACTGGTAAAGGTCAAGCTGTCAATCATACTGCACTTATTGAACAAATTCATGCAGGCGCTATAGGTCTTAAAGTACATGAAGATTGGGGAGCTACACCTTCAGCATTAAGTCATGCATTAGACGTTGCAGATGAGTTTGATGTTCAAGTCGCTTTACATGCAGATACATTAAATGAAGCTGGATTTATGGAAGATACAATGGCTGCTGTGAAAGATCGTGTATTGCATATGTATCATACTGAAGGAGCTGGTGGTGGTCATGCACCTGACTTAATCAAATCAGCTGCATATTCAAACATCTTACCTTCTTCTACAAACCCAACATTACCTTACACTCACAACACTGTAGATGAACATTTAGACATGGTTATGATTACTCACCATCTTAATGCTTCAATACCAGAAGACATTGCATTTGCAGATTCTCGTATACGTAAGGAAACTATAGCAGCAGAAGACGTATTACAAGATATGGGCGTATTTAGTATGGTAAGTTCAGATTCACAAGCAATGGGACGTGTCGGTGAAGTTGTAACACGTACTTGGCAAGTTGCACACCGTATGAAAGAACAACGCGGACCATTAGATGGTGACTTTGAATATCACGATAATAATCGTATTAAACGTTACATTGCAAAATATACAATCAATCCTGCCATTACACATGGTATTTCTGACTATGTTGGATCTGTAGAAGCGGGTAAACTTGCCGATTTAGTAATGTGGGAACCAGAATTCTTCGGTGCCAAACCCGATCTTGTTGTTAAAGGTGGCATGATTAACTCAGCAGTAAATGGTGATGCTAATGGCTCCATACCAACATCAGAGCCTTTGAAATATCGCAAAATGTATGGTCAATTTGGTGGTAACATTACACATACTGCTATGACTTTTGTTTCTAACACTGCATATGAAAACGGTATTTATCGTCAACTCAATCTAAAACGAATGGTTCGACCAGTTAGAAATATTAGAAATTTAACTAAGGCAGATATGAAAAATAATAATGCTACACCTAAAATAGATGTAGATCCACAAACATATGAGGTATTCGTTGATGGTAATAAAATCACAAGTGAAGCAGCAACAGAATTACCATTAACACAAAGATACTTCTTATTCTAGGAGGACATAAGTCATGATTATAGAAGAAATTCAAGGAAATATTGCTAATTTATCTCAAGATGAAAAGCAAAAACATGTCGAAAAAGTTTATCTTGAAAACTCAGATTTGGTTAAACGTATACAACGTGTTAAAACAGATCACGGTAATGAAATAGGGATACGTCTTAAACAACCTATTGACCTACAATATGGTGATATTTTATATCAAGACGATACAAACATGATTATTGTCGATGTTAATAGCGAAGACTTATTAGTTATTAAACCTAGAAATTTAAAGGAAATGGGAGACATTGCTCATCAACTAGGTAATCGCCATCTGCCTGCCCAATTTACAGAAACTGAAATGCTTATTCAATATGACTATCTTGTTGAAGATTTATTAAAAGAGTTGGGTATCCCCTACTCACATGAAGACAGAAAGGTCAATCAAGCATTTCGACATATAGGACATTCACATGATTGATCACCAACATTTAAGACTTTTTCAGTTCTGTGATTCTCAGTTTCCTACAGGTGCATTTAGTCATTCTTTTGGACTTGAAACATATATTCAACGAGAAACTGTACATGATACTGAGACATTTATTAAATGGTTACATTTGTTTATAAACGAACAATTAACTTATTCAGATGGGATAGCTATGAGAATTGTCTACCACGCATTAATTAACAATGACAAAGATAAAATTTTAGATATTAACCAAAAACTCTTCGTACAAAATCTACCTAAAGAAACGCGTATTGGCGCTAAGCAAATGGGTACACGCATGGTAAAATTAGCTTTAGATCTTTATGATAGTGAATGGATTCAATGGTATTATAATCAAATGAAAAACAATAAAATTAAGCTTCATCCTGCTGTGTGCTTTACTATGCTAGGACATTTTTTAGGTGTAGATGTGGAATCCATCATTGATTATTATTTATATCAAAATATCTCTAGCCTTACCCAAAATGCAGTAAGAGCGATTCCTTTAGGACAAACAGCTGGACAGCAAGTCGTAACTGAAATGATAGCCCATATTGAGAAGACACGAAATCACATACTAGAATTGGACGAAATCGATTTTGGTATGACTGCTCCCGGCTTGGAACTTAATCAAATGGAACATGAAAATGTTCATGTTCGAATCTTTATTTCATAGGAGGCATATGAGATGTCAAACCCAATTAAAATTGGTATCGGGGGGCCTGTTGGTGCAGGTAAAACCCAATTAATAGAAAAAGTGGTTAAACGCCTTGCGAAAAAAATGAGTATTGGCGTTATTACTAATGATATCTATACTAAAGAAGATGAAAAAATACTAGTTAATACAGGTGTTTTACCAGAAGATAGAATTATCGGTGTGGAAACTGGAGGTTGTCCTCATACAGCTATTCGTGAAGACGCCTCAATGAACTTCGCAGCCATAGATGAATTATTAGAACGTAATGATGATATTGAACTTATTTTTATTGAATCAGGTGGCGATAACTTAGCGGCTACTTTTAGTCCAGAACTCGTTGACTTTTCAATTTATATCATTGATGTTGCTCAGGGCGAAAAGATTCCACGTAAAGGTGGACAAGGTATGATTAAATCTGATTTCTTCATTATTAATAAAACTGACCTTGCACCATATGTGGGTGCTTCATTAGATCAAATGGCTAAAGATACTGAAGTATTTCGTGGAAATCATCCATTCGCTTTTACAAATTTAAAAACTGATGAAGGTTTAGAAAAAGTTATTGAGTGGATTGAGCACGACGTCTTACTGAAAGGGTTAACTTAATGGCTGAGCAACATTGGACCGGTCAATTAGATTTAACAGTTTTCAATAATGGTGAAAGTTCGAAAGCACGAAATATATTTTTTGAAAAGGCGCTCAAAGTATTACGACCTATATATTTAGAACAATCTCCTGTGCCAACTTTCTATATTGTCAATGTGGGTGGAGGTTATCTAGATGGAGATAGATACCGTGTCAATGTCAACTTAGAAGATAATGCACAAGTGACGCTTACTTCTCAAGGTGCAACTAAAATATATAAAACGCCTAATGACCATGTAGAACAGTATCAAACGTTTAATTTATCAAATCAATCGTATATGGAATTTGTAGCAGATCCTATTATTGCCTATGAAAACGCTAAATTTTTCCAACATAATACGTTTAATCTTAAAGAAGATAGTGCTATATTTTACACAGATATATTGACTCCCGGCTATTCATCTAATGGCCAAGATTTCACGTATAATTATATGCATCTTATTAATGAAATTTACATTGACAATCAATTAGTTGTTTTCGATAACATGATGTTAAGTCCTGATAAAAGCCGACTTGACGGTATTGGGTATATGGAAAATTATACACACTTAGGATCAGCTTATTTTATTCATCCAGATGTAAACCAAAGTTTCATAGACGATATTTACGTGGCGGTTGCTGATTTTCAAAAACAATACGACTGTAGAATAGGTATCTCACAATTACCTACTCATGGATTGGCCGTTCGTATTTTGACTAAAAGAACTCAAATAATAGAAGAAATTTTGACTCGTGTTCAATCATATATCAATCAAACGATTTATCATCGACAAATTAACTTCTTAAGAAAATATTAATTTTTTCAAATAAAAAGACTAGGTACTCACTTTAAAGTGGGATACCTAGTCTTTTTTAGAAATCTTCATCTTAAAAACACACATGAAACGCCAGTGTCTTAGTATTATTTGATATAGTTTTCTAATTCTAAAATCAATTTTTCTATTTTTTCTCGTTGTTCATCTGATACAAATACAATTACTGTTCTTTCATCATGCACGCTTCTCTTTTTAGATAGTAAATTTAAATCTTTTAATTTTTGTAATGCTTTAGTTAAATAATACGGTTTAAACTCTGAACATGTAGCAATTTCTTTTGAAGATATTTCGTTAGATTCACTTTTCAAAATGTGATTAAGAATATAAATTTCTTCATAATTTAAATTATATTGCTTTTTAGTATCTCTAAAAAATTTTTTTACTTGAAATGTCGCATTAACCAAATCATTGATGTCTTTAATTTTTCCCATTATAAAACCACTCCTCTGATGCACATCTTGTTGTAGCAAGGTTCACATGTATTTTATCTAACCGAAAATTTCTCCGCCCATGTTACAAGGTACATTTTAAACAAATAAGTATAAGAATTCAATATTTTTATAACTACAAAATGCATTTATACATTTATTTCTTAACCAAAACATTTATAATAGTGAAATTGATGTAATTAAAAATATTAATCCTAATAATATATCACTAATTAAGTCATCGTATTTTTTAAAATTTTAATATAACATATCTGTTTAATTGGGATTGATTCGTATACATCAAAAGAGCAGTCAATTATTTTACATAAGGAATTTTAAAGGTATCAAATCTTTTACAATTCAAAATTTTAAGTTCATTGTAAATATCACATAATAAACTAGTATATTTATTGAATTTGTTGTTTTATATAATCAACAAAAGCTTGTACATCTTCTGTCTTAATTTCACGCATTGGAACTGTTCCAATATTGAACTCAAATATAATATCTGAACCATCACAATGAATTTGATTAATTTCATCATAACGTATATTACGATAATAAAATTGTCCATTCATATCAACATTCATAATTAACCGTTCATTTGTAGCTATGAAGGCACCTTCAAATTTAGTCTGACCCTGCACGTTATACTCAATCATACCTAATACAGAAGGCCCTTTTTTCTCGGTAGGAAATAAATCATCAGGATTCACATTGTCTAAAATCATTCTTTCAGCTCCTTTTGTTTAATATAAATTTTATTTTACACATGCTGTATTCCCTGTTCTAATTTATTGTAACATTCCTCGATTTCTGACTGAATCACATTAACTTTTTCTTTTCTAAGTGTTAATACAATATAGCGTTCATCATCTCTACTCCGACTTTTAATGAGATAACCTTTTGACTGTAAGGTCTTAATAATAGGTCCCATTGCAATGATTCCCTTTAAAGGATGTACTTTTATGCTTTTAAATGTAGTCTTGTTATCACTAATGATAAGTAACCCAAGAAGGTATAATTCTTCTAATGTTAAATGTTGAGAGGTGCAAGATTGTTCAATCACTCTAAATTGACTATGGCACTTTAAATAATACGATAATAAAGTTGAATGATTAATTTCGTTTATTAATGTAGATTTCACCTCTAAGAAGTGTTCTAATTCTTCAATTAATTGAGTTATTTTACTACATTGATTTTGAGTTAATGTAATAACTAGTCTACGTTGGTCGTATGGATGTCGTTTTTTTGAAATCCAATTAAATTCATATAGATGTGTAATACTTTTTAACAATTGGTTTTTTTGATAATTTTTGTAAAAGATGATCATATTTAAACTTAAATCTTCTTTATGATTTTCAGTGAAATGTAATATAAATATTAATAATTTAAGCTGTTCAATTGTCAACTGGTGGCCATATTTCAAATATTCTATTGTGACGTGATCTAATACAAAATGGGCTAAGAATCGTTTAATCTTCTGTTGTTGCATTTGATGATAATCCTTTCTTAGTCAACAACCTTGCACGACTACGAACAAAGAAATGTTAAATGAGCAATACTCATTTTAGGAAGATCAACTATTGCTTGTTGGCTTTCTTTACTCTTCAACTTTGCTAACCAATATTGATGTGGGTATGATATATGACTATCTAGCTCATTATTCTCATTCATTAAAAGTGGCATCATTTCTATATATTCATATTCTGCATGGTTGAGTGATTGAATATCTGAAAAAATTAATTGTTGATGGTTTACATTTTCCTTAATCGTATTTTTTAAAAAGATAGCAATGGCCTGATATTCATACTTATATTTAGTCATAATGATTGCATCATCTTTATAGACGATTGTACCCCTTAATTGGTTAAACATTCTTATTACATAAGACAAGATATGATGCGGTTTTAAATTTGAATGATATGTGTATGTGGTAGCGTAATCAAAGGACGGTTGTATTAAAACTCCCCTTACTAAACCACACATTTTAATTAATGTATGAATATGTTGAAGCCATGGATATTCTACAACCTCACTTTTTAAATCGGTCAAATAGCTGGTTTCCAAAATGACTTTTTCAAATGACATCTCTTTAATATATAAATGTAATTGATCAATAGGAATGAAAATTTGAGTCACTTGTTTTTCTAAATTTTGATAATTAACATTTCCAATTTTCTCATTTTTAATACGATAATTTAATTTATAATATTCAAAATAAGAGCTAATCATCTTTTTTAACTGCACCACTTGTTTTAACATCATGTCCTCTACTATAAATTCAATCTCAAGTTGATTAAATTCCCTAAGCATAATGAATAACATTTGAAATGTTAACTTCAGAGCCATTTTTTCCTTTGATGTAAAAGTATCATGTCGATCGGTAATGATTTTAAATGTTGGAATTAAATTCAAACCGGAACAAAAACGTAAAATTTTCAACATCTCATAACGACATAACTCTTTGTTTTCAATCATAGAAGTGTAGTTAAGTTCTATTACATAACGCATTGATTTTTGACTTAAACTTAAATTACGCTTTATATGAACTATCTGTTCCTGATCAAGAATAGTACTTCGGTTATCTTCAATATAAATATCATAAGAACGATATTTTTTTCCTTTATCTGACATCTCAATATATTTTTTACTTATTATTTTTGAATCTAAATCTCGTAATTCGTGAATGTTCATAAGAAAATGTCTATCTAAATCAATTTCTTCAGCAGTATTTTTGAAGATAGACGTCGCTATATAATCTCTTCTAATCAATTTAGGTGTATAACCATATGTATTTTTGAATAATTGTATAAATCGAGAATAATGATGAAAACCATGATCTATAGCTATTTCTTCGATAGGTTTATGGGTTGTCAAAATATCTATAAGACAAAATTTTAATCTAAGTTGATTTAAATATTGATTAAATGTTTGAAATGGCGTTTGTTTAAACATTGATGTAAGTGCTTGATTTGATAGGTTAACAGCTTCAGCTAGTTCATGTTTGTTGATTTTACTGTCATGATGATCCACTAAATATTGATGTATATCTTCAGATAAATAAAAATCTTTATTTACATCAAGTTTTGGTTTCTTTAGATAACTCAATTCAATAAGTAAAAATTGTATCAACCTTTGTATCTCGGACACATCATTATAAGATAAACAATGGAGCTCTAATATTTTTAATATCCAATATTTTATTCTATCTCTACTACTTTCATCAATCTTTGTACCACTTATTAAAAATTGAGTATCCTTCTGACTAAGATATCGATGTATAGGTATATCGATAATACAACACATGGTCTCTGTATTACTTAACAGTGAATACGTATCATTCATTACAACAAATGCTATATCATCTTTCTCTAATATATGTTTCTGAACATTGATAGTGACTTCACATTTTCCTTTCAAACAATAAAATACCTTTACACTCAGTGCATTTTCTGTATTAATGGCTAAATTATTAAAAACACGTATCGAATAATTTTCTCTCATATGTCTTCCTCACGATGTCCTAGTGTGTATTTTAAATTAAACTTCTCCCCGATTGCTAAACTAAATATAACTAGACAACATCTATTTTTCAGTGTCTATTATACAACTCTCAAAAAATTAGTAGTAACAAATTAGATTTTAATTATATCAATTTTCTTTTCTATTTATATAGCTTTTTCAAAATATTGCTCAATCATATCATCAAATCAACGTAAAATATCAAAAATTCAAATACTGTTTATTCACATTGCTATGTTAATTATTATCAAAAAGAATTTTCAGTAATTTTACATTCATGTAACAGTGTTTGTGTTGCTCAAAATAAAATACTTTAAAAAAGCTGAGCGTATCATTTCTATTCATATTACATAAATTAATTGGGTTAAATGAGATTGTGTAACAATATTAGCAAAAAATTACAAATCAATAACAATGCACACAAACATCAATTTTTCTGTTAGAGTATGGCTTGTCGTTAAACAAGAACGAATAAAAATTTATTTTGTAACTCATTGATCACATGATTATTAATTATAAAAAACTAGTTTAATTTTTAGGAGGATATTTAACAATGAAAAAAAT
>NZ_KV831364.1:0-223 GCF_001837075.1 Staphylococcus sp. HMSC063F05 | reverse complement strand
TACTGATTATATTAAGACTGAGAATAATGATACGGATGATTTGAATGATAATAAACTAACTTTTCCTAGTAATCATACAAATCATTCAAATCACGACAATTCAAACTTTAATAATGAGGCTTTAAAATTTCAATTACTCGAAGAACTACCGCAAAGTATTCAAAACTATCTAAGTAACTTTGAAGTAGCTGAAATTAAAATTATCAAAACTGTATTATTAAAA
>NZ_KV831363.1:0-405 GCF_001837075.1 Staphylococcus sp. HMSC063F05 | reverse complement strand
TTCCGCTAGAGTAGGACGTTGCCAGGCAAAATATCTTGGAGAATTAGCTCAGTTGGGAGAGCATCTGCCTTACAAGCAGAGGGTCGGCGGTTCGAACCCGTCATTCTCCACCATTTATAGCCGGCCTAGCTCAACTGGTAGAGCAACTGACTTGTAATCAGTAGGTTGGGGGTTCAAGTCCTCTGGCCGGCACCATCTTTTGAGCCATTAGCTCAGTTGGTAGAGCATCTGACTTTTAATCAGAGGGTCAGAGGTTCGAATCCTCTATGGCTCACCATTTAAATAGCGGGTGTGGCGGAATTGGCAGACGCACTAGACTTAGGATCTAGCGCCTTTACGGCGTGGGGGTTCGACTCCCTTCACCCGCATTCGCGGAAGTAGTTCAGTGGTAGAACACCACCTTGC
>NZ_KV831362.1:0-62856 GCF_001837075.1 Staphylococcus sp. HMSC063F05 | reverse complement strand
TAGATTTCTTCATAGCTAATCTTAGTATGTTTTTAATTTCAATATTTGTAAAATAAATATCTAAGTAACTAAAAGCATAACTAAACTACAGTTTCGTAAAACATTTTGAACACATTATCCCCTCTTACCAATAACATAAATATTGAAACAAACTTGATAAAATCGTATTTCAATCCACTATCGACTACCCATATGTAAAAATCCTTGAGTCAATGATTTAAGTTCCATATTAATCGAACGTGAACGAATCCCCAATTCTTTTACAAAATTTTGAAGAATATATCACTTTTTCAATGACGTTGAATAGAATTTAACTACCTGGGTAAATATCATAATGTAATTGCTAAAACTAACGTAATCTATACGTTTTTATAAATAAAAGGAGGACCTCATAATGAAATATATTGTGGTAGGTACATCTCATTCAGGATATGAAGTGATCCAAACATTGCTTAAAGAAGATGAAAATGCTGATATTCAAGTTTTTGAAAGTGCAGATCAACCGTCCTTTTTATCTTGTGGTATTCAAAGTTATCTTGAAGACATCTCATCATCATTAGATGATTTACATTACGCATCAGTTGACTCTTATAAGGCACAAGGTGTAAATATTCATACGAATAGCACAGTCACAGATTTAGATACTGACAATAAGACTGTTGTAGTTGAACACCAAGGTCAAACAGCAACTTATTCTTATGATAAATTGTTCCTAAGTCCTGGTGGCAAACCTGTTACCCCTCCAGTCGATGGAATTGAAAAATATAAACATGTATTATTTATGCGTGGACGTGATTGGGCAAATCAAATTAAAGAACGCATGAAAGATGCCAAAAAGGCTGTTGTAGTCGGAGGTGGCTATATCGGTATTGAAGCTGCTGAAGCTTTTGCTAAAGCAGGCATAGATACTACAATCGTAGATGTCGCTGATCGTATATTAAACACTTACTTAGATAAAGAATTTACAGACATATTAGAAACAAATGCACAGCAACATGGTCTTCATTTTAAAGGTGGCGAAACAGTACAATCAATTTCAGGAAATCAAAATGGCGAAGTAACTACTGTAGTTACCGACAAAAATGAATATGACGCAGATACTGTCTTATTTGCTGTAGGTGTCGAACCAGCTACCGAGTGGCTAAAAGATAAAATTGATTTAGGTAAGAAAGGAATTATAAACATTAACCACCAACAACAAACATCTGCTAAAGATGTCTATGCGGGTGGCGATGCGACATTAGTTCCTTTTGCACCAGTATCTGAGGATCGTTATATTGCATTAGCAACAAATTCAAGACGTCAAGGCGTTGTCGCAGCAAAAAACATGTTGGGTAAAGAAATGACAATGCCACGCGTTTCTGGTACTTCAGGTTTACAATTATTTGATTATAAATTTGGACAAACTGGCATTCACGGTACAGAAATCGATAATTATGATGGCAATTTAGGTCAAACATACGTAGAAGAATTGATTCGTCCTCAGTTTATGCAAGATGATACGAAAATTCATATGAAAATTATTTATGATAAAGACACTCACCTTATACTTGGTGGTCAAGTCATGTCAAAAGAAGATATTACTGCTTCTATTAACACAATTTCAGTAGTAATATCTGCTGGTTTCACACTTGAACAGCTCGCTGTCCAAGATTTCTTCTTCCAACCTGATTATGATAGACCTTGGCATTATCTTAATGTGTTAGCCCAACAAGCATTGGGAGATACATTTGGTAGCGATAAGATGTTATTCTAAATCTCTTAATCTGATAAAGGAAAAAGTACTTATCTATTGTTGTCCTAAGTTGATTTAACCTTTATCAGTTGATAGTTAAATTGCAAATACCAGTTAAACTTTTTCAATTCTATTCATCGGTGTTTCTGACGATATGATGCATTTAAGGAAAACCACTGTTACGATTTATTTACATTTCACACATCTAAATCATAGTTAATTACAACAATTATGTGATTTTTCATCATTTTCAAGTAGAAAAACTTGAGATAAAAAGTAATTTTTATCATACTGTATATGAAAGTTATATTAAGGAGTGGAAAGTATGAATAAAGAACAATTAGAAAAAATGACTCATGGTAAAGGATTCATTGCTGCATTAGACCAAAGTGGTGGTAGTACACCTAAAGCACTTAAAGAATATGGTGTGAATGAAGACCAATACAGTAATGAAGACGAAATGTTCCAACTTGTTCACGATATGCGTACACGTGTTGTAACTTCACCTTCATTTTCACCTGATAAAATTTTAGGTGCGATTTTATTCGAACAAACTATGGATCGCGAAGTTGAAGGTAAATACACTGGAGACTATTTAGCGGACAAAGGCGTTGTTCCTTTCTTAAAAGTCGACAAAGGTCTTGCTGAAGAGAAAAATGGCGTACAATTAATGAAACCTATTGATGATTTAGATGAAACTTTAGATCGTGCAAATGAACGTCATATCTTCGGTACTAAAATGCGTTCTAACATCCTTGAACTTAATGAACAAGGAATCAAAGATGTTGTTGAACAACAATTTGAATTCGCTAAAAAAATCATCGCTAAAGGTTTAGTACCTATTATCGAACCAGAAGTTAATATTAATGCTAAAGATAAATCTGAAATTGAGAAAGTTTTAAAAGCTGAAATCAAAAAAGGTTTAGATTCATTAAACGATGATCAATTAGTTATGTTAAAATTAACTATTCCTACTGAAGCTAACTTATATAAAGATTTAGCTGACCACCCTAATGTTGTACGTGTAGTAGTATTATCAGGTGGTTACAGCCGAGATGAAGCTAACAAATTGTTAAAAGATAACGATGAATTAATTGCAAGCTTCTCACGTGCATTAGCAAGTGACTTACGTGCTAGCCAATCACAAGAAGAATTCGATAAAGCATTAGGCGATGCTGTAGATTCAATCTATGATGCGTCAGTAAATAAAAACTAATCATTTATCAGTTCATAACGAACAATGTTTTATCTAAACAACATCACATTGTCTAGATAAATATTAAAACCGTGTGGTAGATTAATCTGACCACACGGTTTTTTTATACTTTACACACATATTGTCCTTTGATTATTCATCGAACGACATACTACTTTCGATAATTTTTTTAAATACGCCTAGTTGATAAGATGAAAAATCGTTTTGAGCACTTAAGAATGGCGCTGATGCAACTTCAACGTATTTATGATTATCGTCACTATCTAATTCCGTTGGTGAAAATAGATAATAAGCTAAGATGGCTGAGGAAATATCATTCTCTTCATCAGAATCACTGCCTAATATTGAAACTTGAGTGTATGGTTTCCCTTTATATTTCGTCTGTAAAATACCATATGATGTCGCTTTAGGATCTTTCAAACGCGTTAAATCTTCCAATGTCTTAACTTTTTCTAAGTCTTTAGCTTTAACCATTTTCTTTTTGTCTAAAGCAAAAAATCCAGGTTGAATATTTGTAGCTACTAATTTACCTTCTTTAAATGTTGCAAGTATTTGAGCGTAGGACATAGGTTGCTTATTTTCACCTGTTTTTTTACCATCTGGATCTACATACATATAATTGATATGCTTAATATTTTTTTCCTTACTTTTCATTCGTTTAATCTCTACACCTTTTTTATCTTTAAAGAACTTATTAACTTCTTCTATAGATGACCCTTTAGATTCTTTTGTGTATTTATAATCTGCAAGTGTTACCTTATCCACTAATTTTTTATAGTCTTCCCAGCCTTGCAATCCCGTTTTGTTTGTAAAACCTTTTTCTGTAATAAGTGCATCGATTTCATTAAGAACTGGCTTTTGTTTAAGATCCTTAGCTTCTTTTTCTAGTTCTTTATATTCGTCCTCTTTTGTATATTCAGTCGCCACATCCGTTTTTTTCTCCGAACTTTTTGATGATGACTTTTCATTAGAAGATTGATCTGAATCATTGCTATTCGAACATCCCACAAGAGCAATTGACATCACAATTAATAAAATTCCCCAAAATTTTTTCATATTCTATCTCCTTTTAATTTTTATATACAGAGAAATAACAATTAAATATTACTTAGTTTTAAATTGCTATTTATAAATTTATAATACACTATTTAAGGTTTTGAATATATAGTTATCTATACATATTTTTATTTATTAATTTTAAAAAATGAATTTTCATTAATTATCTATCAATTAAAGAAAAGATATGAAATATACTTTGTATTGAATTTTTCGCTGCCTTATCAAAGGATATGATAGTTAACGATCTTGATTTGAATCCCTTCCATCTGCAAATTAACACCATTGACTGTTAATATATAAAAATGCCTGAGACACTCATTGTCTCAGGCATTTATAAGATTAAATACAGCAACTTTACCTAATATGGATTAATAGATAACGCTATATCTTTTTATTTTGCTTTATTATAGAATCCTAATTCAAGATCTTTAGATGTTTGTTTACGTATTTTTCTCATTAATTGAACATCATCAATAAGTGATTCACCATATGAAGGAATCATTTTCTTGATTTTAGGTTCCCAGTCTTTCGCGTATTCAGGGAAGTTTTTCTCTAAAACTTCTAGTGCTACTGATACTGAAGTTGATGCTCCTGGTGATTCGCCTAGTAATGCAATAACTGAGTGGTCTTCAGAATTAACCACTTCAGTACCAAATTGGATAAATCCTTTACCATTCTCTTCAGTATCTTTAATAACTTGTACACGTTTACCAGCTGTATAAACTTGCCAATCTTCATCACGTGCTTCAGGATAGAACGTACGTAAATGGTTCATACAACCTTCTTTTGTCATGATGACTTGGTCAAATGAATACTTAATTAATGGTAAGTTTTTAACTGCAGAAGCAAGTAAAGTCGTAATGTTATATGGTTTAATTGATTTGAATAAATCCAAGTTAGAACCATGTTTTAGGAATTTAGGTCCCACGTTTGCAAATGGTCCAAATAATAATGTTCTTTCACCATCAATGTAACGTGTATCTAAGTGAGGTACCGTCATTGGTGGTGTACCAGGTGGTTCTTTACCATAAACTTTGGCATCGTGTTGTTCAATAACTTGCGGATTTGTACAAGCAATAAATTGACCACTGATTGGGAATCCACCTAAATGTTTACTTTCTGGAATGCCAGTTTTTTGTAATAATGGAATTGCGCCACCACCAGCACCGATAAACACATAATCAGTTTGATGTTCGAATACTTGTCCATTATTTAGATTTTTAATTTTAACTGACCATTTACCATTAGACAAACGTTCAAAATCAACAACTTCATGTTTGTATTGCACTTCAACGTTTGGTGAGTTTTTAAGATTTTGAGCCATTTTACGAGTTAATTCACCGTAGTTTACGTCAGTTCCTTCGTCTATTTTACTCGCTGCCATGTAGCCCTTATCTTCACGGCCTTTCATCATTAATGGAATCCATTTTCTCATTTCTTCAATATCTTCAGTATATTCGATATTATCGAACATAGGGAATTGCTTCATCGCTTCATAACGATCTTTTAAGAATTTAACGTTATTTTTACCACGAACAAAACTAATATGAGGTAATGGATTAATAAATTCTTTAGGATTTTGAATTTCTCCTGATTTAACTAAATGACCCCAGAATTGTTTAGAAATTTCAAATTGTTCATTAATTTCTTTAGCTTTTTCAATATCAATTGAACCATCAGGTTGTTGTACAGTATAGTTCAATTCACATAAAGCTGCATGTCCTGTTCCTGCATTGTTACGTTCATTTGAACTTTCAATACCAGGACGATCTAGACGTTCATATAAATGAATGTCCCAATCAGGTGCAATCGTTTTCAACATAGAACCAAATGTAGTACTTAGTACACCAGCACCGATTAACACGACGTCTTTTTTGTCAGACATAGCCATAATGTTCACCTCTTGTGTAGTAGTTATCATATTGCTTTCCAGCTAATTAGACGTCATCATTCTTGTTATATTACTTTATAACCTCAAAACCTTAGAAAAGAATCAAATCTAATAGCTTTTACATATCTATGTTAAAGCAAGCACTTTGAAAAGTAAATTGTTAATAGTAAATTTATGACAATTTTATGATATATATTTTTATGAACATTTAACGTTTAGCTAAAAACTTTTCAATATAAAATGCCGATTCCTCTATCGATTTATATTCTGTATTAATTACCGTTGCATTTAATTTTCTAAAAACTTCTTCAGCATAAGATAATTCTTTTTTGATACGCTCTAAACTATTGTAATTAGATTCTGAAGATAGCCCTAATGTTTCTGCACGATTACGTCGTATATTTGCGATATAATTGGGACTTGCTGTTAATCCAAATACCTTTAAATTCTTTTGTTGAAATACATTATCTGGAATAGCCACTTCAGGGACTAAAGGAATATTTGCAATCTTATATCCTTTATTAGCTAAGTACATACTTAATGGCGTTTTAGAGGTACGTGATACACCTACTATTAAAGCATCCGCTTCTCCAATATCTGTAAAATGCTTACCATCATCATATTTCACTGAATACTCAATTGCTTCTATACGCTTAAAATACTCATCATTAAGCTTACGCAACGCACCACTTTCCATTAATGGTTTAGCGTGTGTATGTTGTTTAATTATGCTAATTAACTCAGACATGTAATCTACATAGGGAATTTGATGTTCATTTGCAAACTGATGACCTAATGCATTAAATGACTCACTCACTAATGTTGTTGCAACAATTGCATTCTGTTCTTTAGCTAATTGTAAGACATTTAAAAATTCTTGTTCGTCCTTAATATATGGAAATTTCTTAATTTCTACTTGAGTTAAATCTGGAAACTGTGTCAGCGTCGCATGAATCATCCGTTGCGCTGTTTCTCCAATTGAATCTGAAACTATAAATAACTTTAATACTTCATTATTATCCTTCACCTTATCGCTCGCTTTCCTCCGCTTGACTCTGAGCTGTAGCTAAAATTGCACCCGGAACTCTAAATGGTGAACATGAAACATAATCAATTTCCCATTGGTTAAATTTACGAATTGATTTTGCATCGCCACCAAGCTCACCACATACACCAATTTTTATCTCTGGATTTGTATTTTTAGCTTGTTCAACAGCTAATTGAATTAGTCGTCCTACACCTTCTCTATCTAAAGTTTGGAATGGGTCAAGCTGTAAAATGTTATTTTCAGTATACACATTTATGAATTTTCCTGCATCATCTCTAGAGAAACCAAATGTCAATTGCGTTAAATCATTAGTACCAAAACTGAAGAAATCACAATGTTTCGCAAGGTCATTCGCAATCAAGCATGCTCTAGGCGTTTCAATCATAGTACCTATCATATATTGTATATCTTGTTGTGATTCTTTTTCTAAATGTGTAATTGTATTAACTAATCGTTCTTTTAAAGTTGTAAATTCTTCTACTGTTGACACGAGAGGAATCATAATTTCTGGTAGGCACGTTATGCCCTCTTTTTGAAGCTTAATAACACTTTCAATGATAGCTTCAACTTGCATCTCATATAACTCTGGATAAGTCACAGCCAAACGACAACCACGATGACCAAGCATTGGATTGACCTCATTTAAGTCAACGATTCGCTTGCGTAAGAACTCTGAAGATACATTCAGCTGTTGAGAAACATTGTTTATATCTTCTTCAGATGATGGTAAGAACTCATGTAACGGTGGATCAAGTAAACGAACAATCGTAGGTCTATCTTGAGATAATCTGAAAATTGTTTCAAAATCTTCTACTTGGTATGTTTTAATTTTTTCTAAAGCTTGTACACGTTCGTCATGATTTGAAGCTAAGATAAAACGGCGCATTTCTATTAAACGTTCAGGGCCAAAGAACATGTGCTCAGTACGAACTAAACCTATTCCTTTAGAACCAAAATTATATCCAGCTTTTATATCTTGTGGTGTTTCAGCATTCATTCTAACTTGCAGTCTTGCAATCTCTTCAGACCAAGTCATAAATTGATCGAACTCTTCACTATGTTCAGCATTGACTGTTTCAATTGCTCCTAAATATAAATCACCAGCTGAACCATCTACAGAAACGATATCCCCTTCATGTAATTCACCTTCAGGATAATATACTGTTTTGTTCACTGTATCTATCTCTACATTCGAACATCCTGTCACACAACATTTGCCCATTCCTCTTGCTACAACAGCAGCGTGTGATGTCATACCACCATGAGTTGTTACGATTGCTTCACTTGCTACCATCCCCTCAATATCTTCAGGTGATGTTTCCGGTCGCATTAACACTACTTTATTACCATTTTCAGCTTGAAGTTTTGCTTCTTCAGCAGAGAAGACTACTTTTCCTGTTGCTGCACCGGGACTAGCTGGTAAGCCCATTTTAGAAACCACTGTCGCTTGCTTTAATGATTCTTCATTAAAATTAGGATGTAATAATTGGTCTATTGATTTTACTTCTACTTTTGATACTGCTTCTTCACGTGTAATTAATTGCTCGTGAACTAAATCCACAGCAATTTTTATTGCAGCTTTAGCAGTACGTTTTCCGTTACGTGTTTGTAATAAATAAAGTTTACCATTTTCAATTGTAAATTCTATGTCTTGCATATCTTTGTAATGTTTTTCAAGTTGTTTGGTTACATCAACAAACTCTTGATGTACATCTGGCATTTGTTGTTTTAAAGTGTCAATATCCTTAGGGGTACGAATGCCTGCAACAACATCTTCACCTTGAGCATTAAGTAAGTACTCTCCGAATAAATGATTTTCTCCAGTAATTGGATTTCTTGTAAATGCTACACCCGTACCACTATTTTCACCACTATTACCAAATACCATTTCCTGAATATTTACGGCTGTACCAATATCATGTGGAATATCATTTAAATCTCTATATACACGTGCACGATCATTATCCCAAGATTTAAATACTGCTTCAATTGCTTCTTCTAATTGCTTTAACGGTTCTTGGGGAAAAGGTTTATATGCCTCTTCTACATAGATTTCTTTATATTTTTCACATATAGTTTGTAGTCCTTCTGCCGGAATTTCAGCATCATTTTGATAACGATGCTTTGTTTTAAAATCATTAAAATATGTATCGAAAGCTGTCATTGGAATACCATAAACAACCTCTCCAAACATTTGTAGTAAACGACGGTAACAATCATATGCAAATCGTGCATCATTTGTTTTGTCAACAAGCTTTTTTACATTATCATCATTAAGTCCTAAATTAAGAATTGTATCCATCATTCCTGGCATGGAAATTTTTGCACCACTACGTACTGATACTAATAACAAGTTATCATCAGAGGAAAAGGCTTTTCCTGTTCGTTTAGAAAAAGCTGCTAAATGATCAATTAATTGTGTCTTTACTTCTGTAGGTAGTTCTTCATTTTGTTTTAAATATGTAATACAAGCTTCAGTCGTAATTGTAAAACCATCTGGTACTGGTAGTCCGAGTCTCTTCATCTCTGAAAGATTGGCACCTTTACCACCAAGTAAGTCTTTCATAGCTATATTTCCTTCATTAAATGCATAAACGAATTGTGTCATTCTTGACCACCTCTTATTTTTTATTATGTCATACTATTTATTTACAAGTATGTCATAATAAAAAGAGAATTACAACATTTTTAAGAAAAGGCTTTCATTAAATTTGCTCTAAATATGTCAAAAGTATTAATTTAATGCTTTTTTATTCATGATTTTATTTTTCAATTCATCATTGATTAGGTTATACTCATGCAATCTAAAAAGCAGGGCAAAATTCATACTGAATTCCCTGTCCCATCACATTAACTAAATTAAACTAATGCATATTCTAATATTAGTCTCTGACAGTCAAAATAAAAAAACCTGAGACATTGTATAAGTGTCCCAGGAAATATTTTCATTCATGCTTAATGTGATGAATCTTGTTGTTTATATTTTTTTATTTCTGCGTCACGTAATTCAACACGACGTATCTTACCTGAATTTGTTTTTGGTAGATGTTCAACAAATTCAATTGCTCTTGGATATTTATACGGTGCTACTTCATTTTTACAAAATACTTGTAATTCTTGGATTAACTCATCACTTGCTTCATAATCATCTTGCAAGATGATAAATGCTTTAACAATATTTCCACGAATGTCATGAGGACTTGCAACAACTGCACATTCTTTAACAGCTGCGTGATTTGTTAGTGCATCTTCTACCTCGAAAGGTCCAATGGTATATCCTGAACTAATGATAATATCGTCACGGCGACCTTCGAACCAGAAATAACCATCATTATCAATATGAGCTTGGTCTCCAGTAACATAATAATCACCTGTTGAAGCTGCTTTTGTGCGTGCTTCATCTTTAAAGTAACCTTTAAATAAAGCCGGTAAGTCTAAAGGCACGGCGATATTACCTTTAACATTTGGACCAACCTCTTTACCATCATCGTCAATGACAGTAACAAAACTACCAGGTATACCTTTGCCCATAGAACCCATACGTGGTTCAGTATCTTTTAGAAATCCGATCAACAATGTACTTTCGGTTTGTCCATATCCATCTCGAACAGTAATATTAAAATGACGTTTAAATTGTTCAACAACTTCTCGATTTAAAGGTTCACCCGCAGACACCGCACTGTGTAAATACTCTAAATTGTACTGTTCTAAATGACTAAGTTTAGCCATCATACGATATTCTGTTGGTGTACAACATAGAACATTAATTTGATAATTTTGAAGTAACTCGAGATATGTTTCAGGGTGGAAACGACCGTTATAGACAAATGCTGTTGCTCCCATCCCTAATACAGATAAAAATGGACTCCACACCCACTTTTGCCACCCTGGTGCTGCAGTTGCCCATACAAGATCATTCTCTTGTATACATAACCAATGTTTTGGTGCCATTTGTAAATGGGCATACCCCCATCCATGTGAATGCGTTACTGCTTTTGGATTGCCTGTTGTACCTGATGTATAAGAAAGAATCGCCAAATCATCTCGTGTTGTATCTGCGCCTTTAAGGTCATCACTTACTTTTTCTTTTTCATCTTCTATTGAAACCCAATCTTCTTTGTGACCAGCTACTATAAATTTTTTTAATTGGTCATATTCTTTAACGTTTTCAAATTCTTTAGTTAGAGAATCAAATGAAATAACTGCATCAATCTCACCGTGAGTAATTCGATATTGTAAATCTTTTGTTCGTAACATTTCCGAACTTGGAACAATCGCTATCCCTAGTTTCAATGCTGCAATATATAATTCATATGTAACGATTGCACGTGGCATCATGATGAGAACTTTATCTCCCTTTTTTAGCCCATGATTGAGGAATACATTCCCTACTTTATTAGCATTACTGATAAGTTCTTTATAACTTACAGAAATATTTTCATGCTCGTTATCCTTGTAAATAATGGCTTTTTTATGATCTTCTGAGGCATATTTTTCTATTTCTGTAACAATATTATAATTCTCAGGTGCTAGTAAATTTGATTTATTCATAAGTGTACTTCCTTTCAATTCACTTTCATCTAAACATTACCAAAGGTTTATAATCTATCAAACCTCTTAAAAACATTCATATTATTCATCATCAACTAACAAATTTTCAAATAAGAAAAACCTGAAACATAAATTAATGTACAGGTTTATCATTAACTTTTTGATTGTTGACAATAACTTTTTGCTACATTCATTTATCTTATATTATTTGAACAAGTCAAATATACTTTTACGTGTGTACAATTCATTAAAAGCATCCACAAAATTTTATTCTTAATAAATTCAATGGCATATTATACTTTTTTATATTTTATCATTCATATATTCAACACAAATTTAGTTATTAAGACTTTCTAACTCTATTCTTATATTATAGGATAAATCTCTATTGACTATACGATGATCAACACCTTTTTGAGTTCCACGTTTTTTATGAGTTTGCGCATATGCTTGTGAATTTTGCCAATCATAGAAAGCTTGTCTACTGTTCCATAGCGTGATGATAATGTAATGTCTCCCTTTGACTACCGGTCTAAGAAATCTTAACGCTTTAAAACCAGGCACATCTTGCAAATGTTGATTTCGCTTTAAAAACCGTGACTCAAAAACCTCTTCATTACCTCCATTGACGAATAAGTGATTTAACACACAAAATGAATCATTAGATAAGCTGTTGATTGATTCTAATACTTCGTAGTGCTGCTGATCATTATTCTTTTCAATTGTGAATGAATTACTAGTTTCTTCTATTATATATGTTTTATTTGTATCGCTAATTAACATAAGACATCCCTTCATTTCAATTTAAGATTATAGGGCTACTTTACTTTGTTCATATAGTGATAGTGAGCGTTTTACAGCTTCAATACAATCGTCATCAAAATAATTTAACTGATTAAAATAGTTTAATATATTATGTGCTGTTGTTTCTTCCATAGGTAAATCTTCATCTTGGTTAATACATGTGGCTAGTTTACCTAGAGGTGTTTCATCACCAACGAAATTTTGTATAAAATGATAAAAACTCACCTTATCACCTCTTTAATATGATATAAATACATACTACCATGATTTAATATATAAAACATTAAATCCAAACCGACACTCTATGCACGTCACCTATACATATCAACACTATTTATATATTCTTACTGACATTTCGTGGTAAGAAAAGTCCGGATGATAAGGACTGCTGAAATTACCATTGATAGATTGAAACAAAAAACTTAAATTTTTATTTTGACGTTACCAAAAGTATCTTTTAAGCTTCCCTTAACAACTATAAATAACCCACAAGAAGTGTTGTTAGACTCACCACTATATTTATCGTATCTTTTCAATTTCCAAAAGAAGCTTGTATCGTAAAAACAAAATTTAATTATCAATTAGATAATTAACAAATCGTAATAACTATAAAATCGGTACCTAATTACAATGTATAGATACCTTTATATTCTTGATATTTCATACACCTTTTATTTCAAATAATCTAATACAATTGTACCCACTGCCTCTGCAACTACAAGCATAGATGTTTCATTGATATTAAACTTAGGATGATGGTGAGGGTACATAGGTCCATCTTCTGGTGCTGCACCCGAATAAATAAATGTTGAAGGTCTTTCTAACGCATAAAACGCGAAATCTTCTGAGGGTGGCTGCGGCTCACAAATATCTATTGCTTTTATGTCATCCAGCTTAGCATTTTTTAAAGTTGTTGCTACATAAGAAGTAAATTCAGGATCATTGTAAAGAGCTGGATAATCCTTTTTAAATTCAAAATCACAAATCACTCCGAACATCTCTTCTAATCCTCTGACTAGTCGTGTCATTTCATTCTGAATATTGTCTCTTGTATCATCAGTCAGTGCACGTACATCACCTTCGATTGTTATTGTATCTTTAATCACATTGAATTGTCCTTTCCCGTCGAAGGAACCTATTGTGACTACACCCGTTTCAAACGGATTTAAGCGTCTTGAAACAATGGTCTGTGCGGTCGTTACAAAATGCGCACCTGCTACAATAGCGTCATTCGATGTATGTGGGGATGAGCCGTGACCACCCTGACCTTTCACAACAAGTCTAAAATAAGCGCGTCCCGTTTGAACAAAACCTTCACGATAGTATATTTTACCTGTTTCCATCATACTCATCACATGTGCACCTAAAACATGGTCCACCCCTTCTAATACGCCGTCATCTATCATACCTTTCGCACCGCCCGGTGGCATTTCTTCTGCAGGTTGATGTATAATCACGACATTACCTCTCAATTGATCTTTCATTTCAATTAATGTTTCTCCAAGTATTAGCATGTACGCAGTATGTGCATCATGACCACAAGCATGCATGACTCCCTCATTTTTAGAAGCATAAGGTAATTCTGTTTCTTCTTTTATCGGTAGCGCATCAAAGTCAGCACGAATAGCGATAGTTTTTCCTGGATGTTTACCTGCGATGGTAACTTTAATTCCATTAGGACCCACATTCGTCTCAACTAAACAATCCTTATCTTTATAAAAGTTTGCAATATATTTAGATGTTTCATTTTCTTCGAATGATAATTCAGGATTTTCATGTAAGTAACGTCTTATTTCTTTCATTCTTTGCTCTTTTTCACGTAGATGTTGAACTAAAGTTTGATTCATCTTAATCCTCTCCTCAAGATTATTATAAACTTTAATTTATAAATATTGTTACACAACGTTTTAGAGATACATATCTTAATTTTTATATTTAAACAATCATCGTACAAATCTATCACAGTAATGTTACACACTAAAAAACCTGAGACAACAAGTTGTCTCAGGCTTCTATATGAGTAACCAATGAATAAGTTACAATTGTGTACACAACAATTTTTTAAAGTTAAGTCTTTATATACCGTAACAGATGATTGAATTCAATATGATTGCTATTATAATCTATTTCTGGTTAGAATTTAAGATTATATTTTGAATCAAACTATTTTAATATTGGTAGAATGGATCATCTTCCATTGCACCTGCTTTTTCATCATCAATACCATGTTTATAATAGTCAACATATTGAGGTTCAAGCGGTTTTCTACCACGAATAATGTCCGCTGCTTTCTCAGCTAACATCAATACAGGTGCATGAATATTACCATTTGTTGTTCTAGGCATTGCTGAAGCATCAACGACACGTAAATTTTCCATACCATGTACTTTCATAGTTAATGGATCGACTACTGCCATTGGGTCAGATGCAGGTCCCATTTTCGCGCTACAAGATGGATGTAATGCAGTTTCTCCATCTTTACGTACCCAATCTAGAATTTCTTCATCCGTTTGAACTTGTGGTCCTGGTGAAATTTCGCCACCATTAAATGGGTCCATAGCTTTTTGTTTTAGGATATTTCTTGCTACTCTAATTGCTTCAACCCATTCTCTTTCGTCTTCTTTCGTAGATAAGTAATTAAACACGATACTTGGTTTTTCAAATGGATCCTTAGATTTGATTTTCAAACTACCTCTTGAGTTGGAGTACATTGGTCCAACATGTACTTGGTAACCATGTGCTACTGGTGCTTTTTGACCATCATATCTTACAGCAATTGGTAAGAAATGGAACATGAGGTTTGGATAATCAACATCATCATTTGATCTTACAAAGCCACCACCTTCAAAGTGGTTAGACGCCGCTGCACCTTTACGTGCAAAAATCCATTGTAAACCGATGAACGGCATACGTTTGACATCAAGGCTAGGTTGTAGTGAAACCGGTTGTTTACATTTATGTTGAATATATACTTCTAAGTGATCTTCGAAGTTCTCACCAACACCTGGTAAATGCATACGTGGCTCTATACCTTTTGATTTTAAGAATTCTGAGTCACCAATACCTGATAATTGTAATAGTTGTGGTGTATTGAAAGCACCGCCAGATAAAATAACTTCGTTTGCATGAACAGTATGTTCTTTACCATTTTTCTTGAAAGTCACGCCTGTTACTTTTTTACTATTATTTTCATCAAAAATTAATTTTGTAACGAATGCACGTGTTTCAACATCTAAGTTTCTACGTCTTAATGCTGGGCGTAGATACGCTCTTGAAGCAGACATACGACGTCCATGATGTACTTGGCTATCAAATGGTCCAAAACCTTCTTGTCTGTATCCATTAACGTCTGCAGTTTTATGATAGCCCGCTTCAACACCTGCATTAAAGAATGATTTAAATAATGGATTAGTAGCTGGTCCACGTTTTAATTTGATTGGACCATCATGGCCTCTAACTTTATCGTATGGCGCTGCACCATATGTTGTTTCTAACTTTTTGAAGTATGGTAGACAATGTGCAAAGTCCCATGTGTCCATTCCTTCAGGTTCTGCCCATCCTTCATAGTCCATTGGGTTACCTCGTTGATAAATCATACCGTTAATAGAACTTGAGCCACCTAATACTTTACCTCTCGCATGATCTACTCTACGTCCCATATGTGGTTCTTCGTCAGTTTGATATTCCCAGTCATAAAAACGATTACCTGATGGGAACATCAATGCTGCTGGCATTTGAATAAATAAATCCCAGAAATAGTCACTACGTCCAGCTTCTAATACCAAAACATTTTTATCTTTATCCTCTGAAAGGCGTGCACCAAGAACTGAACCTGCACTACCGCCACCAATGATGACATAATCGTATGAATCGCGTTTTCTTCTCATCGTTAAAGACCTCCAAAAATTGATTTGTTTTCTTTGTTTGTTAACATCTCTTTCTTAAAAGGTTTCATTTATTGAAGTGAGCACTATACCTTAGTTAGTACTCACTTCATGTAGCATTTTGTATTTATAAGTCATTTACTGTATATAAGCAATGTATTATTATTTACTGAACCAATCCACTGGTTCTGGATTAGTATTTGTAAGAATGTGTTTACTTACTAAATATTCCTCTAATCCTTCTTTACCTAATTCTCTACCGATACCTGATTGTTTGTAACCGCCCCATGGCGCTTGTGCAAAGTATGGATGGAAATCGTTAATCCAAACCGTACCAAGTTTCAATTTATTTGCAACACGTTGTGCTTTACCAATATCTTTAGTAAATATAGCACCTGCTAAACCGTAAATTGAATCATTTGCTAAGCGAATAGCTTCTTCTTCGTCAGCAAATCCTTCTACAGTCACAACTGGTCCAAAGACTTCCTCTTGAACAATACGCATTGATGTATCACAATCTGTAATTACAGTAGGTTCAAAGAATAATCCGGCTTGTAAGTCTTCACGTTCAGGGCGTTTACCACCAATTGCAATTGTTGCTCCATCTTTTTTCGCAACTTCCATATAACCTTCAATTTTATCGCGGTGTGCTGTTGAGATAACTGGTCCCATTTCAGTATCTTGATCAAAACCGTTACCTAATTTGATTTTGCTTACACGATCGATAAGAGCTTTTTCGAATTTATCTTTAATATCATTGTGAACTAAGATTCTTGAACCAGCAGAGCACACTTGACCAGCGTGGAAATATCCACCATTAAGTGCTTGGTCTACAGCTAATTCAAAATCAGCGTCATCAAAAATAATATTAGGATTTTTGCCGCCTAATTCTAATGCAACGTCAGTCACGTGATTAGCTGCTTGTTTCATGATGTGTTTTCCTGTTTCAATACCACCTGTAAATGAAACTAAATCGACTTCTTCATGACCTGACATCACGTCGCCCACTTCTGATCCAGCACCAAGTACTAAATTAATTGTTCCTTTAGGGAAACCAACTTCCTCCATCAATTCAAATACACGAATTGTTGTTAACGGAGTAATTTCACTTGGTTTCATAACTAATGAGCAACCTGTTGCTAAAGCTGGCGCAATTTTCCAAGATGCTTGAAGTAATGGATAGTTCCAAGGTGTAATTTGAGTAACAACACCTACAGGTTCTTTAACTACTTTACTTTCAGCATTAGGAATAGGTGAATTGATAATTTCACCGCCATCTTTATCAGCTAAACCAGCAAAATACATAAACACATTATGAATATCATCCATATCAGCATAGGATTCTTCTAAAGTTTTACCAGTGTCTAATGTTTCTAATTTAGCTAACTCTTCTCTATTTTCTTTAATTTTATCAGCAACGGCTCTCACTTTTTTACCTCTGACTTCACTTGTTTCAAGTGACCATTCACCGTCTTCGAAAGATCTTCTAGCAGCTAAAATTGCTCTTTCAACATCTTCTTTAGTTCCTTCAGCTACAGTGAAGATTGTTTCTTGATTGTAAGGATTTATAATATCTCTTGTGTTTTTATTTGAACTTTCAACCCATTCTCCATCAATATATTGACGATTTGATAATTTATCTACAAGTTCCATCAAACGACCTCCGTTAAGTTTGTTAAATTTTTATTTAACGAATTTTACAGAGTTATGTTATCATAATTGATGAAAAAGTGTCAATTTCTTTAAAAATGTTTGTATTTTACAATCGAACTTATCTATGTTTAAGAAATAATTTTTGTTCAGAAAATTACTTTTCTTTTTTTTCATAAAAGGCTTTATAATGATTCTCGTGTGTATTTATTAGAAATGGGACATATAGCATAGGTTTTTATAGCCATTTATAGATTGCAGCATTGAATTTAGTCAAAAGTAGTATAGACATTAACAATTCAAATCGATAACTAACATTTGATTATGAAATTTCAATGTAATTATGCTTTATATTCATGAACGAGTTACAACTCAAAGTAATAGATGTATCCTTTACAGGCAAATCATCATAAAAATCATAGTATCTGGTGCGTCCCACCTAAGCTAAATAATGGATTAAAATGGAGGTGCAATGATGGATTATAATAACAATGACAGTCAATATATCGAAGAAGCTAAAGATTTAGTTATCAACTCAATCGGTGAAACCATGGATTTGTATGGTATCAACCGTAGTGTAGGTAACTTGTATGGCATTATGGTTTTTGAAGGAAGTATGACACTTGATGAAATGCGACAACAACTGCAAATGAGTAAACCTAGTATGAGTACAGGTGTAAAAAAACTACAAGAATACGATATCGTCAAACAACAATTCACGCGTGGTAGCCGAAAGCAACATTTTATTGCAGAAAAAGATTTCTTCACTTTCTTCCGCAACTTTTTTACTAAAAAATGGGAACGTGAAATTGACACTAATATGGAAGCAATTGAAGATGCAGAAAATATCATTCACCCACTTCTTGAAAAGAATGATATAGATGAGGAAGTTAAAAAACAAGCAATAAATGTAAAAGCGCAGTTAGACCACTCTAAAATATATTACAAGTGGCTCGCTCAATTAAGTGAAGCTCTAGAGTCAGGAGAAATTTTTAACTATTTCCCAATTCCAGATGAACAACATCATCATGATCAATAAGAAAAAGCCAAGCGATAATGATTTAACATTCGCTTGGCTTTTTTTGTTATAAGTTATCGTCTTCAGGTTTGTCTTTGACCTGAACTATTCTTAGAGAACGTCTTTCAATTTCTTTATGCTTATCTGCACGTCTTTCTAACTTGATACGATCTCGTCCGAGTATAATTAAGAACGAAATCATCATTAGCGTAAATATAACAATTAAAGGTACACTAGCAAGTAATGATGCTGTTTTCAATACTTCTAATGCACGTTCTCCTCCAACTAGCATTAAAGAGAACGGTAGTAAACATAACGCAAACGCCCAGAACAAACGATTAGCACGTAACGGTTCTCCTATCACTTTTTTCTGTGACGCTGCTGCTAAAATATATGAACCAGAATCGAATGTTGTTGCTAAGAATAAGAAAGCTGATATTAAGAATAAGATAATAGTAATTGTCGAGAATGGTAGTTGATGCATTATTTCTATGATTGTTGCCTCTGTACCATAATTGTTTAAATAGCTTATTACATTAAATTGCTCAGTAATTTGTAGATATACAGCATAGTTACCAAAAATACCGAAAAATAACACACAACCTAATGTTCCATAGCATATTGTTCCTAATACAACTTCTTTAAGTGTGCGTCCTTTTGAGATACGCGCGATAAACAATCCAATAAACGGTGCATAAACGAGCCACCATGACCAGTAGAATATTGTCCAATCTTGAGGGAAATTCGTTTCTTTACGACCTTTTATGCCACCAAATGGTTCCATCCATGTCGCCATATGGAAGAAATCTTTTATCATATTACCGAACCCTGTAACTGTAGTTTCCATAATAAACACAGTTGGACCTACGATGAATACAAATGCTAATAATAAAAATGATAACCAAACGTTAACATCACTTAATTTTTGAATACCTTTTTTCAAACCTGTGTAAGAACTGATTGCGAAAATAACTGTAATAGTTAGTAAGATGATTGAACGTAAAATCATATTAGATCCATCTAAACCAGTCAATCGTTCAATACCAGCTGAGATCATCGGCACGCCTAGAGCGAGTGATGTTGCAGCACCACCGAGCAAACCGAAAATAAATAAAATATCTACGATTTTTCCTAATAATTTATCCGTATGTCCTTTTAAAATTGGTCGACAAGCTTGACTAATTTTATAGACGGGTTTCTTCTTAACGAAAACTAAATAACCGATTGGCAAAGCTGGTAGCACATATATTGCCCAGGCTATAGGTCCCCAGTGAAACATACCATATTGAGTTGCATATTGAAGTGCTTGATCGGACATTGATTTTGCACCGTTAGGAGGTACTTGATAATAAAATGCCCACTCAATAACACCCCAATATAAAATATCTGAACCAATACCGGCACAGAATAACATGGCTGCCCATGTGAAATTATTAAATTCAGGTTTGTCAGTCGCTTTTCCTAACGTGACATTCCCATACTTACCAAATGCTATGTATAAAACAAAACAAAATATAGCCAGTCCCATAAAGAGATATACCGATCCAATTGAATTAGAAATGGCACTATTGATATCGGTAATGATTATTTCACTTGCTTTCGGAAAAACCATCATAGGTATAACAGCAAAAAGTAACACAATGACTACGCCTATGAAGGTCGTCCAGTCCATAACTTTTTCCTTTTTCAAATGTGATCCCCCTAATATTAATTTATGAATCTTTACTTTAAATTACGTTCAATGGATAGTGATTCACAAAAAAGACAATAACGAACTTTTAATAATAATGCAAATTACATACATGTATCATCAAAATCTAATTTGAATAATTATATAATTTAAGCCTCTCAAATATTCATCTTAAATTGCTATGACAACAGTGTTAAGTTAAAATTTAACAAAATGAACGAACTTTACAATATTTCATATCGTATTTTTATACACTTTTAACGTATATATATTTATTTTATTTTTTTCTCCACTGATACTCACTCTTAATCTATAAATAAAAAATCGCCAATATTTAGTCATTCAAATACCTTACTCGATGAGATGAAGTATTTAAAACACTATATATGGCGATTAAATTCCAACTTATAAAAATTGATTAATATCCTAAAATGGTTTTAATAACAAATCCTGTAATGACGGATACTGTTATAACAAAAAATCCTGGTATCATAAAGCTCGTAGGTCTTGTTCTACCTGTTTCATCTAGTTCTACAGCAAATAATAGTGTCGGTTGAGCTGGAATAACGAAATTCACATTTAATGTTTGTACCATCGCAACAAAATAGATGGGAGGTATACCTAAACTCATAACTATCGGCACCATAATTGATGCTGTAGCTGTTTGAGAAATGACAATCATTGCAACTACAGAAACAAGTATGATAACAAGCCAAGGTACTTCACTAATAATTGACCCAATATCATTTTTCAATATTTTTAAGTTATGTGGAGCATTAAATATTGTTGCACCTAACCAACCTGGGCCAAGAACTGCAAAAAGTGCTCCCATTGCAGATTGTGTAATATTCGATGACAGAATATCAGAAGTATTGATTTTTATTAATAATAAATTGATTGTAGCGCTGAGATACATAAAGAACTGAACAATTTCAGTCATCTCAACTTTAACTACATCTCCATTCACATTGAATTGCGGCATGAGATTAGGAAATATGCCAAACGTTAAAATACCCATGACACATAATAGGAATGAGATAACACCTATTTTTACTTTTAATGAAAAGTCATTTTTGATTTCGACTTCTGGCATCTGAACTAAACGTTCTGACTCATCACGCACGTGTTCTTTTCGTCCTACAAATGTACAAAATGTACTAAGCATTAACATACTAATTAAAGCTGTAGGTAAAACAATACTTAAATACTTGCCCATCGATATTTCATACCCTGCTAATACAGAAATAATATAAGCTGTAGCAGAAGCTGCCGGGCTACAAAGTAAGGCTAAATTGGCTGTAAGTACCGAAGCAGTTAATGCGCGTTTAGGCTGAATTCGTGCTTTTTGTGCAGTTTTCGCTATGATAGGTTCAAGTGAAAGAGCTATATTTGCAGTACCAATTCCAAAAACAAAGACAAAGACAATCATTGGCGCTATAAATATAATTGATTTTGGAAAGCGTTCAATCACACGTGATGCAATGTATACTAAATAGTCAATACCACCAGTGGCTTGTAACGTACCACCTGCTATACCAATAGATAATATGATTAACACTGCCGTCACTGGTGCTGAACCTGGAGGTAACTGGAATCCAAATATCATGATAAGCTGCGCTACTATAGCAAAGATGCCACATCCCAGTGCACCAGCAGTTCTTAATCCTAATAATATCGCTAGAATCATGATTATGATTTCTATGATAAACAATAACATGGAAGAATCTCCTAACTTATGCCGAACAATTTTCACTTCAATATTTTATCACTTTAATATGTAATTAGTATATATATAAGTATAAGATTATTTCTTTTACTTTTTAGATGTTTAATGTTTGTCACTTTTCAGTCTATAAATTGCAACAAATCACATCTACCTACTAAAAAGTGATATAAATTTACTTTAAAAATAAAATTAACTATACTCTTTAAAACTGTCGTTATACATGTGGATAACTTTCATGTTCATCCCATTGAAAACTTATAACAAAGATTGCCCAAAACAAATGAACCATAACATTTATTTTGGGCTATTTTTCCAAGAGATATCTTAAAAATTAATTCCAATTATCATCATAAACTATTTAGTTAGATATTCAATGACCTGTTCTTTTTGTAAGGAAGATTGAACATCAATCACACGTTGATTAAGTGATCCTTTATATGGAAGATTCGGACGATATAAATGTTGAATAAACATACCATCAACTAATACATCAATATGTTCGAGTAATGACTTGCGCGCATCGTCTTGCTGTTTCAAATATTCAAATAAAAAGCCAGTCCATACCCAAATTGTTTTTGTATGACCGAATCGTTGTCTAAAAGCTTCAACAAGTTGGAGTGTGATAAACAAATTACAAAATGGTTCTCCACCAAGTATGCTTAAGCCTTCGATATAAGAAGGCGCACAATAATCTAAAATCTCTTCAAGCATTTCAAGTTCGAAAGGTTCTCCGTATTTAAAATTTTGGGCTTTAACGTTATAACAACCTTTACATTGAAAAGGACATCCGGAAACATATACACTGCATCGAACACCTTCACCATCTACAAAGCTATGACTTTCTATTTTAGCTATATAGTGTTGACCTTCTTTAATGTTTAAAATATTCATGAACGAGGTTCCTTCATGTGTTTCACTCTTGCACATATCTCTTTTTGTCGACCTTCAATAACAGGTCTTTGAACTGGATTTCCTAAATAACCACATGTTCTTTTTACAACGTCAACCGTTTTAGGATCAGTGTTACCACAATGTGGGCATCTATATCCGTTAGCAGTAGTTTCAAAATCTCCATCATAGCCACAACGATAACAGTGATCAATAGGAATATTCGTACCTAAATAACCTACCTTATCATAAGCATAATCCCATACTGTTTCTAAAGCTTTCAGATTATGATTTAACTTTGGATATTCACAATAATGAATGAATCCACCACTTGCATAGTAAGGATAGTCTTTTTCAAAATCTAATTTTTCAAACGGCGTTACATCTTTACGCACATCATAGTGGAATGAATTTTGGTAATATCCTTTATCAGTAACATCTGGAATAAATCCAAATTTTTCTTTGTCCAATCGGCAAAATCTATCTGTTAGTGATTCACTAGGTGTACTGTATATACTGAACCAAATATCATATTGTTTCGTCCACTCTACTTGATAACGTTTCATTTCTCTTAATATGTCTAGTGTGAATGTTTTAGCTTCAGGATTGTGTTCCCAATTCGGTCCATAAAATAATGTTGCCGCTTCGTATAAACCGATATACCCCATTGAAATCGTTGCGCGTTGTTTTGTAAATAATGAATCGACAGTATCTTCTGAAGTGAGTTTATTTTTAAATGCACCACTTTTATATAAAATAGGCGCGTTATCTGGAATAGCATCTTGTAGTCTTTGAATTCGATACACAAGTGCATCATGTAATAATTGCATGCGTTTTTCAAAGATATCCCAAAACTGCTGCATGTCACCATCTGCTTCGATTGCAATTCTCGGTACGTTCAACGTCACTACACCTAAGTTACATCGTCCATTATTTTCCAATTGACCTTCATCATTCTTCCAACTTGGTAAAAATGAACGACATCCCATCGGTGCTTTAAAATCACCAAGCAGTTCCACAAGTTTATCGTAATTTAAAATATCGGGATACATGCGCTTTGTTGAACATTCCAATGCAAGTTGTTTAATATCATAGTTAGGATCTTCTGGACTAAAGTTAACCCCCTTTTTTATCGAAAATACAAGTTTAGGGAAAATTGCAGTAACCCTATCTTTACCGAGACCTTTAATACGGGTATGTAAAATTGCTTGTTGAATTTTTCGACTTAATTGATCTGTTCCTAAACCAAATCCCAAAGTAACGAATGGCGTTTGTCCATTGGAAGTATAGAGTGTGTTAATCTCATACTCTAAACTTTCAATTGCATCACCAATATCCTTAGTTACTTGTGTATCCACATAATTCTCAATTTTGTCAGGTTGAACGAAATCATTCGCTACTTCCCTGTGATGTTGTGCATTCATTTGTGCATATTTACTTAGTAATTCGTCAACACGATCGACAGTACAACCTCCATATTGACTGCTTGAAACGTTTGCAATGATTTGTACAAGTTGTGCTGAAGCGGTTTGTATTGATTGAGGTGTTGTAACATTAGCATTGCCTATCTCAAAGCCATTCTCTAACATATCTTTTGCATCTATGAGACAACAATTGGTTAATGGTTGAAATGGATGGTAATCTAAGTCGTGAAAATGAATATCTCCCGATTGATGTGCATGAGCAACATGCTTTGGAAGTAAATGATCGAGTGCATAAGACTTTGATACCGTTCCAGCTGTTAAATCTCGCATTGTTGAGAATGTATTACTATCTTTATTTGCATTTTCATTTAATATAGTTGGATCTTTTGTGATTAATCGAGTTAATGATGTTTCTAGAGTAGTCATTTCGTCACCCTTCGCTATATATAGTGTATATCAATAAAATAAAATACTATATATAGTATTACAATCGATTACTAAGTCGTTAACTAAAATGTCATAAAGATTATTAACGTTTAGTGAACTCTATGTGAGATAAAGATAGTTTTGTAATCAATATAAAAACCTGAGACGTCAATGTTCTCAGGCTTCTATAACATATAGTTAGTTTTTAATTCAGTTAAAATTTATAATATCTTCATTTTTGGTAATTCTAGTAATTATCTTCGTATAAATTGGGAATAAATAACCGAAATAAGCATTTACCTTTTCCCTTTCACCTATCTAATTATTTCTATTATCTTGTGTTGATTGATTTATATTTTGATGTGTTTGTTGATGATCTTGAACGACATGTTGAGAATGCTCTTGTGTTACTTGTTCTTCCCCATTGCTCGACTCTTGCGATACATCTGTATGTCCCTTTGACATCTCAAGATTTTTTTCTAAATTTTTGCGCTTTTCATCTTCTGATCGACGGTCATATGAGCGCTCTTCTAACACTGAGCCAACTGTTAAAATGAGAATTACAGCTATTGTCCCCACAATAAATAATACAAGTAAAATCCACATCCAAATATTAAATGACATGTTATATCACCATCCTCTTATTTTTTTGATAAATCACACAATATCTCTTTAAAAATATTTTCCCTTTTTATTTCACTTTAATCACACATCAATAATTAGCTTTTTAGAAATTTAAATTATAGTTGTCACAAACTAAGCATAAATCATGACTCATAAGTATACTATTGATGACATTTAAAAATTAACATCTTCTTACTTAATTAAAAGTAAGTATATCTGACCAAATGCTTTTCTTTAAAAACTTTCCATTATACTTTTAAAATTAAAAAGAGTAGGATTAAGAATCTTTAATTCTCTCCTACTCTATATAATGAAATATCAATTTAAATATATTCGTGTTCTTTAAGATAACGTATAATTTGTACCACTGATTGTTCAATAGTGTCGTGTTCAGTATCTATAGTAATTTCAGGGTTTTCAGGTGCTTGATAAGGTGCACTTATACCTGTAAATTCAGGTATTTCCCCAGATCGTGCTTTTTTATACAATCCTTTAGGATCTCTCTTTTCACATTCCTCAACACTACATTTTGTATATACTTCTATAAACTCATTATCCTCTAGTAATGCTCTAACACCTTCTCTGTCTTCTTTATATGGGGAGATAAAAGCAGTAACTGTTAAGGCTCCAGCGTCTACCATTAATTTTGCTACTTCTCCAATGCGTCGAATATTTTCTGAACGATCTTCAGGACTAAACCCTAAATTTTTATTAAGACCATGACGCACATTATCACCATCTAAACGGTATGCTTGTTTTCCTTCATTAAATAATTCTTTTTCTAAGGCAACAGAGACCGTTGATTTCCCTGACCCAGATAGCCCTGTAAACCATATAACAGCACTTTTGTGTCCATTTTTATGCTGTCTTTGTTTCTTCGTAACTTCTGAGTCATGCCATGTAATATGATTTGATTCACTCATTTTAACACTCCTGATTTATTTTTCTCGCAAACCTTTAATTAGAACTTCGGCAACTTCTGGTCTTGAAAATTTAGTTGGCAATGATTCGCCATTACGCAGTTTTTCTCTTACTTTAGTACCACTTAAATGTAAATGTTGAGAAGCGTCATGCGGACATGTTTTAGCAGTTGCCATATTACCACAAGCTTCGCAATAAAAGGCATGTTCAAATTTTAAAATTTGAATACCTAACTCATCTTCAAATTGAGTAATCAGCTCTTGTGCTTCATAAGTACCATAATAATCGCCTACCCCAGCGTGATCTCTTCCCACAATAAAATGTGTACAACCATAATTTTTACGGACAGTTGCATGAAGTATCGCTTCACGTGGTCCGGCATAGCGCATTGCAGCAGGATAAATGACTAGACGTGCTCTATCTTCAGGATAATAGTTTTTTAATATCACTTCATAACTTTCCATACGTACATCCGCTGGAATATCGTCTGACTTTGTTTCACCAACTAGTGGATTTAAAAGTAGACCATCAACAATTTCTAGTGCTGATTTTTGAATATATTCATGTGCTCGATGCACTGGATTTCTCGTTTGAAAACCTACGACAGTTTTCCAACCTAAATCATGAAATAATTGTCTCGTCTCTGAAGGATCCAGATGATAATTTGAAAACGCGTCATGTTTTGGACGATTTAATAGTTTAATAGGACCACCTAAATATATATTACCTTTTTCATAAACCTTTTTAACTCCAGGATGAGCTTCTTCAGTAGTTCCGTACACCAAACGCGCTTCTTTTTCTTTATCATATGTGTACTTTTCTTCTAATTTAAGCGTTCCATATAACTGACCATCTTCACCATATAAAGCAATATCATCACCTATTTCAAGTTTATCTGCTTCGGATTCTGTTACAGGTAAAGTGATAGGAATACTCCAAACTAAGCCATTGCTTAAATGTGTTTCCTCTATAACCTTAGTGTAGTCTTCCTTGTTCATAAATCCTGTAAGGGGACTAAATCCGCCAATACCTATGAGCTCTAGATCCGATATTCCCCAAGGATTTAAAGTAATCGGTTTAAATTTTAATGCTTCCTCAATCAAACGTTCACGTTCGTTTCCTTCAACAACACGATTGATGAGTTCTCCTCCATGAGGTTTAATTGTATAATTGGTTATTGTTTCATTGTTAGACATTATAATCAAATCTCCTTTTCCAATTAATTATATTTGTTTACTCGGCTTTTCTTATAAGAAAAAGACAATTTCTTGTTTCGAACGACTTGAAAAACAAGCAAAATAATAATTGCAAGAATAATAATGAATCGAACTGTATTTGAAATAGTGTTATCTTTTACAAAATAGCTTAATAATGCATTACTATTTGTAAAAATAATTAAACCACCGACACAAATTGCAAGAATGTTAATGGGTAACACTTTAACTAAATACGCTGAAATAGGTGCTGCTACCATTCCACCGAGACTTAAAGCAATTACAGCAAACCAATTAATTTGAGTGACTCCTAAAAAGATAATGAAACTTAAAGCGGCAGATGACGTAACAAAAAATTCACTTGCTGAGACTGTTCCAATCGCATATCGTGGTTGAATTTTTTTACTTGAAAGCAGGAGCGGCGTATTAACCGGTCCCCAACCACCACCACCGATTGCGTCTAAAAATCCTGCCACAAAACCTTGTGGAATTACTTTAAAACTACTCAAATTTCCCACATGATGATGATGTTCATGTGCACGTTTAAATAGAAATTGATACAAAATATAAAATCCCATACTTAACAAGAATAAAGCAATGAATGGTTTAATATAATCACCATGAATAAATGTCAAAACACCTGCACCGATAAAGGCGCTTATTGACCCAGGTATAGCTAACTTCAACATTGTTGGTTTATGAACATTATCAAATCTCCAATGTGATGTCCCAGATGCAGCTGTTGTTGCAATTTCAGAAAAATGAACGGTTGCTGACACTACTGCCGGTGCTATACCGTAAGTTAATAATATTGATGACGATGAAGCGCCAAATCCCATGCCTAATGACCCATCAACAAGTTGTGCTAAAAATCCCGCAATTGCGAAAATTAATACTTTGCGCATATATCATATGCCCCCATTCTTCATTTGACTTGTGATTTTAGCCATCGGATGAAATCTTGTTGCTTCTTCTCATCTAAATATTTGTCTGACAAAATTTGCTCGAGTAACGCTTGTTTATCAGATGGCTCAATTTTAAGTGATTTAATATATTGTCTACTTTCATATAAAAACTGAATATACATTGAATAGTCTTCATTGTATGTATCTTTTAAATCTTTAATAATTCGTTGACCTAATTTAGGACTTGCACCATCAGTTGATACACTTATTGTTAATTTATCTCTTTTTAAGAAATTAGGGAACGTTACATTACCTAGGTCTGCTTGTCCTGCATGATTAAATAATACGTTCTTAGACAAAGCTGCCCCCACATCGTTGTTAACATCAGATTGATTAGTAGCCGCGATGACCACATCAGCATTCTCAACATCTTGTGGTTCGAAGTGTTTCTTTTCATAAGTGATTTGCTTCGTTTCTAGATATTTTTGTAATGTATCGGTAATTGTTGGACTTACAACATGAATATGTTTTGTATAAGCTAATAAAGTTTTAGCACGACGTGTTGCCACTTTACCTCCACCTACAATGACGACTTTCTTGTTACTTAAATCAATCATTAAGGGCATATTCATGATGATTTCCTCCTATACACTTTAATTAATACTCATTATAAACGTGATTTTTACTGTTTTTTTAAATGTATGCGCTAAGTTGATGACATTTCCGTTAACGTTTCATTTTGAACAGTTGCCTGTTCTACAAACCAATTAATTTTTTCTCTCATCTTAACCACTTCGCCTACAATAATCATTGCTGGATTCTGAATATGATGTGCTCGTTCTTGAATTGTATCGAGTGTCCCAGTCACTGTCATTTGCTGTTTTGACGTTCCCATATGCACGAGAGCTACTGGTGTTTCTGACGAACGACCATATTGTATTAACAACTCACAAATTTCACTGAGTCTCTTAACCCCCATATAAATACATAAAGTTTCAGGACCATTGGCCAAATGTTGCCAGTATTTGCCTTTATCCATACCAGGTTTATTCACTGCAGTTACAAATGCTACAGAAGAACTATAATCACGATGTGTTACTGGAATTCCAGCATATGCTGGTGCTGCAATTCCCGATGTAATTCCAGGTATAATTTCAAAGTGGATATTATGACATGCTAATTCCTCTGCTTCTTCTCCGCCACGTCCAAAAACAAATGGATCGCCACCCTTTAAACGTGTAACTATGTGCCCTTTTTTGGCTAAGGTTACCATCATTTTATTTGTTTCTTCCTGCGGTAAGGAGTGCCTGTGAGGATCCTTACCGCAATAGAAGAACTTAGTAGAAGGAGAAGCATAATTAAGTATTTCTTTATTTACAAGTCGGTCATAAAGGATGACATCGGCTTCTTTAATGGCTTTTAAACCTTTTAACGTTATTAATTCTGGATCACCAGGTCCAGCTCCAACTAAATATACTTTCCCCATATGAACCACTCCCCCTCTCGTTTAACTATGAAAATCGCGACCATCATGAACTTTGGCTATCACACCGTCACGAATTACAAAGTCCCCAAAGTGTTCTCCGTCAAGACGCTCTTTACTATAACGCAACAACAATGGACGTAGACTTTCTAATATCTCATTTTCGTCGATATTCTCTTTATATATTTTATTTAGACGTTCGCCTTTAAAACTACCACCTAAGTACATATTATATTTACCAGGTGCTTTACCGATAAAGGCTATTTCTGCTAGCGCTGGTCTCGCACATCCATTGGGACAACCTGTCATACGAATCGTTATTTCTTCCTCTTTTAAACCAGACTCATCTAATAAATCTTCAATTTTTGTAATTAGTGAAGGAAGATATCTTTCAGATTCTGCCATAGCTAAACCACACGTTGGGAAAGCAACACAAGCCATAGAATTTCTTCTAAGTCCTGTATAATTTTTGCCATCTGTTAATTTATATTTATCAATAATAGCTTGTATTTCTTCCTTTTTCTCAGGAGAAACATTTGCAATAACTAAGTTCTGATTAGGTGATAATCTGAAATCTCCAGTATGGATTTCTGCGATTTCTCTTAAGGCTGTTTTTAACAAATAGTCTTCAGTATCTTTCACACGCCCATTTTGTATAAATAAAGTGAAATTCCAATTATTAATACCTTCAATCCAACCTAATCAATCACCATTATGTTCAAATTCGAAATCACGTGGCGCTTTAATTTCCCAACCTAATCGTCGGTTTAATTCTTCAGTCACCCAAGTTTCTCCTAGACGGTCCACTGTATATTTAAAACGTGCATTTTTTCGATTTTCACGATTACCATAATCACGTTGTATTGTAAGTATTTTCTCACATACATCTACAACCTTTTCCTTAGGTATAAAACCTATGAGACGTCCAAGTTGAGGATATGTTTCAGTAATACCATGAGTCATACCCATACCGCCACCGATAGTCACATTAAACCCAATTAACTCATCTTGTTCAACGATAGCGATTAAACCAATATCTTGAGAATAGACGTCAATATCATTAGATGGAGGTACTGCAATACCTATTTTGAATTTACGTGGTAAATACGTATTCCCATAAATAGGTTCCTTTTCCTCACTCGAATCTAAAACCTTTTCACCATCAAGCCAAATTTCATGATATGCATTTGTTCTTGGAAGTAAGTGATTACTTATACGCGTTGCATAATCATTAATCTCCTTATGTACTTGAGATTGATAAGGATTAGGATTGCACATCGTATTACGATTAACATCTCCACATGCAGCAATAGAATCAAGTACTGCATGATTAATATTGTTCATTGATTGTTTCAAATTACGTTTAAGAATTCCATGAAATTGAAATGCTTGGCGTGTTGTTAATTTAATCGTATGATTTGCATATTGATTAGAAATATCATCCATAGCAATCCACTGTTCAGGAGTCGCTTTCCCCCCAGGTACACGAACTCGAATCATAAAACTATATGCAGGCTCAAGTTTTTGTTTACGACGCTCATCTCTTAAATCCCTGTCATCTTGCATATAACTTCCGTGAAACTTTAGCAGTTTTGCATCATCTTGTGTAATGGATCCAGTGATTGGATTAGCTAAACTTTGTTCAATAGTTCCACGCAAAAAGTCACTATTTGCTTTTAAAAATTCCATTTCATCAAGATTTTTATCTAATTCTTCCGAAATATGATTATTTGTATTAACCATGTATCCCCCGTCCCTTCTATTAATACACGTCTCTTTGATATCTTTTATCTCTTTTCATTTGTTTTAAGTATTCTTCTGCATCTGTTTCAGATAGGTTTTGCTCTTTGATTAACACATTTTTAATCGCTTGATGAACATCCTTTGCCATTTTACTTTCATCACCACATACATAAATAGTAGCGCCATTTTCAATCCATCGATTAAATTGTTCACTATTTTCTGCAATTTTATGTTGCACATACACTTTTTTATCAGTATCTCTAGAAAAAGCAACATCTAATTTTGATAAAGTTCCATCTTCAAGCCATTCTTGCCATTCCGTTTGATACAGAAAATCTGTAGTGAAGTGTTGATCTCCAAAGAATAACCATGTATTTCCTTCAAAACCTAGCTCCTCTCGTTCTTGCATATAGGATCTAAACGGTGCAACACCTGTCCCAGGACCTATCATAATCACAGGTGTTGATTCATCTTGCGGAAACTTAAAATTCGGATTTCGTTTTAAATAGATAGGAATTGTATCGCCCTCTTGTATTCTCTCTGCAAATTGTACTGAACAAACACCTGAACGTTCCCGACCGTGTGCTTGATATCTAACTGCTCCAACAGTAATGTGAACTTCATCTGGTGTTGCTTTATAACTACTAGATATTGAGTACTCTCTAGGTGGTAACTTTCTTAATAATTGATGTAAATTTTCAGGTTGTAGTTCTGTCGTTGCGAAGTCATTTAATAAGTCAATCAAATCCCTTCCCTCAACGTAGTTTTGAATCCATTCTTTATCTTGAATTTTTTCAGAAAGCTCTTCATTATCAAAAAATATCGCAGCATTTTCTATTAACGGTTTTGTTAATTTAGTAATTTCAAAATGCGATGTTAATGCCTCTTCAAGATTTAAAGTATCTCCATCCTCGTTAATTAAAACTTGTGTTTCTGGACTCCAACCTAATGTGCTAATAAGTAAGTCTACGATAGCTGGATCATTTTGAGGCAAGACAACTACGCAATCTCCCGGTTCATATTCCTCACCAAAATTATCAAGTAATAACTCAATATGTCTCGTCTCTTTGTCTGAACCTCTACCATTCAAATTAATATTGGTCAATACTTCAGCATCGTAAGGATTAGACTTACTATATTTCTTTTCTTTTGCTGATTTTATAGATTCGCTAACAACTTGTTCACTTTCAGTACCAGCTGGTGTTGAATCAATCGTATTAATAACATTGGCCATCCACTTTTCAGCGTCTTCTTCATAATCAACATCGCAATCAGTACGATGATAAAGTCTTTCTGCCCCTAATTCAGCCAAACGGTTATCAAAATCTTTACCAGTTTGACAGAAGAATTCATAGGTTTGATCTCCTAATGCTAATACTGAAAATCTCACCCCATCCAATTTTGGCGCTTTACGTCCGTGGATGTATTCATGTAATTCAACAGCGTTATCTGGTGGATCTCCTTCGCCATGTGTAGATGTGATAATAAATAAATCTTCTACTTTCTTCAAATTCTTAGGTTTAAAGTCATCCATTGATTTGAGCGTAACGTCATTTCCAATATCAGATAAACGTTGTTCAAATATTTCTGCAAGTCCCTGCGCATTACCAGACTCAGATCCATATAAAATCGTTATCGATCTAGCTTCCGGCTCAACTGAAGGTTCCTTTTCATGTAGCATCGCTTCTGTATTGTCATCTAAGTTATGTTGTTCTACAGAATCTGTAGATGTATTTGATTGTTGATTTGCCATCAGATAGCCACTTAACCATACTTGTTGGTTAGGTGATAAAGTGTGAAGCAATTCATTGATTTGTTTAGCTTGCCCTTCCGTAAAAGGACTATTGGTAACACTTAAGTTCAATCTTATCCACCTCTTATACTTTGTTATTCCGATATTTGTCATTGTTTATATATGTCTATTTTTGAAAGTTATTAATTATATCTTCAATTCTAGTATGTACCATTTGTTATTTTCAGTAAATGTAATACTCAATTGATAACTAAAATCGAAAAGACAATTCATAATATCAAAGTGCAATACAAACATTGATTACTCAAAATAATCGCTACTAAATAAAGCTATATTAACTTTTAACAAACAACCCCTTATTTCTTATCGGAATACTATGTTTTGAAATTAAAATTTTTTGACTATCTCTTATGGTTTATCAGCTACATGTAACCCGCATTCAGTCTTACTAGAATTTGACCAACGACCAGCACGTGAATCATTAGAATCAAATACGGGTGATGTACATGGAATGCAACCAATACTTGGATAATTTTGATCATGTAATTCATTATAAGGTAAGTCCTTATCACGTATATAAGACCATACTTCTTCTTCTGTCCAATAGATTAAGGGACACACTTTAATTGACTTAAATCTTTCATCTTTGTTAATGAAATTTGTATGTGCTCGTGTTGGTGATTGTGCTCGTCTAAGACCTGATATCCAAGCTACAGCACCAGATAATACGTCTTCTAGTGGTTTAATCTTGCGTATGTAGCAACATTGGTTAGGATCATTCTTCCATAAAGCAGGATTATATTTCTCACCTTGTTCCTCTAACGTAAGTTCCGGTTTTTTCATTTTAATGCGTAATTGCGGATATTTATCTTTCACCCTATCTATTAAGTCATATGTTTCTTGAAAATGTAAATCAGTGTCTAAAAATACAATTTGTGCGTCGGGTTTAATTTGAGAAATCAAGTCAATCAAAACCATACTCTCAGCACCAAAACTGCAAGAATAAACAATATCATTTTCATAAGTTTGATATGCCCATTTTAAAATCTCATAAGCGCCTTTTGTCTCATCATTAATATCTAATTCATTTATAAATGGATCGTTTTGAAAATTGTCATAAGTAATTCTTTCTATAGACATTAGCGGAGCCCCCTCTCACCTTATCAATCCATCCAAATCAACAAAACATATCAGAATTGTCAGAATAATTATGTTTAATACTTTAACTACTTTTATAACGAAAGTCAAGGTAACTCGAGAAATTATCGAAATAAAGATAAGATTAATTTAAATTTTTTGTCCTATATGCTCATAAAAAATTTAAAGAGCCTACACATATGATATGGCAGACTCTTTAATAATTTCTTTTACATTCGTTTATAGTGACTTCATTCAAAATATTACAAATGAAACAAGATTATTTTATTCTTTAATCCAAGAAGAATATAGGCATTTATTTTAATAATTGTCTTATTAATTTTTCCATTTGGTTAGGATTATCACAAGGTAAAAATCGTTTAACAATATTTCCCTGTTGATCTACTACAAATTTAGTAAAATTCCATTTAATTTGCGAACCAAATAATCCTGGTTGTTTACATTTTAATAATGTGTACAAAGGGTGTTCATGCTCTCCATTAACATTAATCTTAGCATGGATGGGGAAAGTAATACCAAACTTATATTTATATACTCGATAAATATCTTTGATTAATTCTGGCTCCTGATTATTAAAATCATTGCAAGGGAAGCTCAAAATTTCAAGACCATACTTATGATATTTTTTATAAAGCATTTCTAATTTATTAAATTGATCATTCAGAGTACAATTCGTTGCAGTATTTACGATAATGAGCACTTTCCCTTTATATCTTTTTAGTAAATAGGTAGAGCCATCATAATTCTCTACCGCAATATCATAAATACTCATTTAGATACACCTCTACATCATCGCCAATTTCAATAAATCTATAACGCCACTAGAAGCTCCAGGAAATGCAAAAATATTTTTATTTAAGTCTTGTGCAGTAAGTTTTTGATTAATGATAAAGACTAGGAGATTAACCAAATCACCAGCGTCATTACCATAAATCTCTGCTCCTACTAAACGTTTGTGACTATCTAATACAATTGACATTTCAGCCTCTGTTTCGTTTTGATACTCAAATACCATTTGTCTTCCGAATGGTATATCTTTAATCATATACGTATCATCTTTCTTAGCCTCGCTAACTGTGACACCTATTTGAGATAAACGAGGCAATGAATAAAGCACTGAAGGTATTGGTGGATACTGAATGGCATCTGTATTCAATCCAAGGATATGGGCAGCGATATAATTAGACTCAAATGTAGCTGTAGGAGTAAGTTTAGGAATCATTTTATTGATAACGTCCCCACTTGCGTATATATTTTTCACATTTGTTCTTAAATAATCGTCAACCTCAATACCTCTATCACTAAATAGTATACCCACTTTTTCCAAACCTATTTGCTGAACATTAGGCTTTCTACCGGTTGCATCCAGTACATAATCTGTTTCAATCATCTTTCCAGACTCAGTTTCTACTATAAAACGTTGTGCATTCGGTTTAACTGACTTGGTATTCTCACTAAAGTAAAATTTAACACCTTCATCTTTTAACTTTTGAATTAATTTATTGACGTGTGATTCGTTAAACCCTTCAAGTGCCTGATTTGTATGATGAACCACATTAACCTCTACACCAGATTTGATCATGATAGAAGCGAATTCAATACTGATAATACCTGCTCCAATAAAAGTGATACTATCCGGTAAAGATTGCATTGATAAAAATTCCCGACTATCATGCGTATATTCTTTACCCTCAATATCTAATTGATGACTATGTTGTCCAGTTGCTATAACAATATAATCTGATTGTAAAGTTGTATTATTTACCTCTATTGTATGAGCATCTACAAGTTTACCTTTCCCCATGATTACATCAATTCCCTGTTGTTCAAACATCGATGTGAGGGTTTCAGACATAGGATTAATGACTTGTTCTTTGTAATGCATTAAATTCTTCCAATTCACTTCTAAATTGTGACTATCAATAATATTAGGATATTGTTTGGCTTCTTCAAGCACTTCATAAGGTCCCTCTAAAAAAATTTTCGCATTACAACCATAGTTAGTACATGTACCGGCGATAGTATCTTTTTCAACTATAGCTACTTGCTTACCACTTTGCTTTAATGTTAACGCAGCATGCCAAGCTGCATGACCACTTCCTAAAAATACTACATCATATTGTTTCATTAACACTCATCCTTTCTTATTTTTCTATGAGATGTTTTAATGTTTGCTCTAGTTCTTCAAACACATATTTCGTTTCATCATACTCAGTCGTATCAAATTCTTGTGGTAAGCAACTTGAAATTGCTTCAAAAACAGCTTCTTGTTGTTGTTGCCCATTGTCAGTTAACGTAATTATCAACTGTCGTTTATCAGATTGTTGACGTTCTCTTTTAACCCAGCCAGATTGCTCAAGTCTTTTTAGTAAGGGGGTTAAAGTATTACTAGATAAATCCAAATGTCTACCAATTGAATTTAATGTTTGAGGATTCTCTTCCCATAACGTCAGTAATACTAAATACTGAGAATAAGTTATACCAAACTGTTTTAACTTTTTCTCATAAAATTGAGCAAATAAACGACTTACATTATATGCTGAAAAACAAAGCTGATTCGCTAACCTCATTTGTTCTTGTTTCACATATCCACCTCTTTTCAATCGCGCGCGATTGATTATAGTATAAAATGACTCGCATATATTCACAATATATATGCTCACAATTAAAATTTTCTCATTAAACCATCAACTATAAAGTTAAAGCGACTTGGAATAATACTATATCCAATCTACCCTGACCACTAATCATAGAAAAAGCCCAAGACACTCTGTGAGGTCTTAGGCTTTCCATAAGCGTTATATTTAAATTTGATTTACATTTTCAATGACAGTAACATCTCCATTTTTAACATTAGCTAACACAGAGAAGTCATTATCTTTGTTACTATCATAAATGAGTTGGCTTGAATTTCTATCATCCGGTTCATTATACATACTTAAAAATTGATCTTCTGAAATATGATTAGGTGCTACACCTACGCTAACAACTTCATTATCATCGTAGGCTACAGCTAAATCACCATATTTTTCGTAACTCCACTTCAAACTTTCTACAGAACCATTGGATGTTCCAAATTTATCTTCAACTTCTTCACGTGTCATTCCATTATAAACACCTCTATATCCACTTGTTGAAGCTGACTTCATATAACCTTGATCAAAGTCATCACTAAAAACATCAATGCTTGGACCAGTGGATTGATCCCTATTTTGACCACTTTCATTTGATTGCTGAGACTGTGTTGTTTGATGACTTTGCTCATCACTAATATAATGATTGTAAGTATAGTACGCACCATACAATAGCGCTGCTATCAACAAGACAAATATAATTGATAATACAATTAGCCAACCAGTATGTTTTTGTTCTTTATAAAATGTTGAATCATGATGTTGTCTTTCCTCACGAGAAATATACGATTGCTGTTCACGCATATGTTCAATTTGATTTTCACTTTTTCTTTGTGTCGATGTCTTTAAATGTTTTCCACATTTATTACAAAATGACTGTTTCTTTTTTATCGGATTTCCACAATGAGGGCAGAATTTCATTTATATCACCTTTCCTCTAAACGATTGTATTCATCACGCAACTGATTCACCTGAGTTAGCCCTGCTTTCATAAGTATAAATATAAATAGCCATGCAATCATAATTAATAAGATATATTTTAAATAACCACTACTTAAAAGTGTTATTTCCGTATCCCATATTCCGTGTAATGTCACTGCCACAAAAAAGAAAAATATAAAACGTTTATCGATGATATTCGCCCATTCGAAATGCTTTGTTTCTTTCACTATTACTGCCGCAGCACCAACAATAGCTGCCCAAACGAGGTGACTACCTAAAGCTGTCCAACCTCTTTGTATAGTGATTTCAGTAATATTATTAACTCCATCAAATAAATTAAATCCAAACCTAAAGATATAACCAGCTGATTCAAACACCGCGAACCCTGCACCAACAGCAGCACCGATAAGTAATCCATTGAGTATTTTATTTGTTTTTAAATAATTAATAAATAAAATAACAACAGTTGCTTTTCCAAGCTCTTCAACAAATCCTACTATGAACGCATCTGTTATAGTCATAATTCCATAGTATTGCGATTCAGTACTAAATGTAACAAATTGATATAAAATCATTGTACTAATGAGTGATAATACACCACCAATAAAGAACATCCTCATTACATCAAAGATACTAATGTTTTTAAATGCATTAGATTCGAAGAAGAAGATTAATCCTGAAATAGGAACTAATAGTGCGCCAATAAATATCATACCTGGTATGGCATTGGCATTACCAAATATATTTGTTAATATCCATAACGCTAGGAAAGTGATACCTAAAGCTAAAAATACACGCGAGAACACCCAAGGTCTTCCCCACTCCTCGGAAACTTCATTAATATGTGGCGTCGTACGCTTTGTTCCAGCAATAAATACATCATCCGCTTCATCTTTGGTGTGAGATTTAAACACCTCAGAAAACATGTCACGCAAATTTAATTTTAAACTTTCATCATTCCCTGCTAGCCTACCTATTGATTTCGTTGTGTTATTAAATAGATGCTTGGCTTCTTCTGTCAATCGAATATGATCTGCAGTTTCATTTTCAATTTCAGGTTTTGTATTTGAATATGTATGTGATGCTATATTGTCATTTGAATTTGATAATGTTTGCTGAAGAGAATGACCACAATTGATACAAAACTTATCATCGACATTTACTACTTTGTGACACTTTGGACATTGTCTATCTTGACTATTAAAATTATGTTCAGTTTTTGTCTTTGGATTATCGAACACACTTTGCCCACAATTAACACAAAATTTATCATCCTTCTCTAAATGTGCCCCACAATTAGAACAAATCAATTCAATCCCTACTTTCAAGTTATCTCTATAAAAAAGTTGTTATCAATATTTTAAATTAATTCTCATAAAATCGCTATATTCTATGACAGATAAACTGTTAAATTTCGTTTTGCAAAAATAAAATGTCGATAAAAGCGACTGCTTTTATCGACGTTGTTCTTCGTATCTTACACGCTGACGATATCCATATGTGCTTTCTTTAATGAGTTCATCATTAAGTAAACCAGCACCTATTGCACCTGCAACTGTCGAAATTGAAGCTGCAAACCATGGAATACTTAAATATAAATCAATGCCTGCAGGACCTTTTAATCCAACTTGCTGACCTAAAAATCCTGATGGCAATAATACGATTTCAGCAATTAAGAATAGTAAATAAAGAATAATATAATAAATTATAATGGCAAAAATCAATGTCATTATTGTTGTAAGATTGTATAACCAAGTAATACGCTTATGGTTGCTTTTATTAACTGGTTCCCATAAATCATGTGACATCATTATCCATATTAGCATTCCAATAATCGCAATAATTGAAATTCCAAATAAACGCCACATTGAAAAGTTATAAGCCATTTGCCACATCGTTGTAAATACAAGTCCAAATGCACCTGTAGTAAATGCAATAGCTACTATATTACTTAAACTTGCCATCATATTTAATGGATTATTCGCAAATGTCATTCCACTAACAAGGCGAAACATGCCTCTAGAACGTGAACTTGATAAATATCTTAAGTGATAAGAGTCTGTTTCTTTCATATATATTGTTTCTTTGTCTATTTTAGAGAGCGGAAATTGTTTTTTCACTGAATTTTCTATTTGATTATTATTATCATAATTACGACTTTCTTGTTCAGCTTCATTTAATTCTTGAATAATATTATAAATCGCATGCTTGAAACGTTTTTTTACTGGACGCCAGCCAAATGCCGGATATGAGAATATAGCTGCACCATTTTCCATATTAATATCTAATGCCATCACTTGTTTGTCAGCAAACATCGGTAAATCTGTAATTGCTATCACATAATCCCATTGTCTCTTATCGTGATAATCGGCTACTTTCTCAAAAATTTCATCTACAGATTCAGCAAAACCAGTAAGCGGATCAGTAACTAAATCAAAAATCCATTCTTGTTGATGATCATAATGCGTAGATAACATTTTAGGCATTTCTTGTATGAGATTTTCTGCAAGGCGTTCAGTAACACCTGGAGCGACGACTAGACCCACAGTTTTTTGATTTGTCATGCGTCATCCTCCTCTCTATGTCCTTGTTTTTTACCTTCATATTGTTCATTATTTTCATCTTTACTTGAAGTTTGTTGTTCGACATTCTGTTGTGATACATCACGAGAAGTTTCTTGTTCTTTTTGTTCTTGCTCAGCTTCTTTATAACGATGATATTGTCTATAAGAATAAGTAATACGACGTATTTTCTCTTCATTTTCAACAGTTGATCCCATAGCTCCAGCTAAAAGCCCTAATGATGATACAAACCAAATCAATCTCATATAATTTGAGAACGTAAATTGTGCTTGGGCACTCGTCCAACTATTAAATAATTCCACAGGGACAAAGAGTGTAATACTGATGATTAACAATAAATATAAAATGACATAATTTATGAGTGTAATCAAACTTAGTGTAACAAGTGTGGTTGAATTATAAATATATCGATATACACGCTGAGATTTAGCAGTTTTCTTTTCAATCAATTGATGCGCATAGAATAGCCATCCAGCCATCCCAAGTATAGCAATCACCATCAATATGATAAGTCGAAGCGGTGAATAAATCACGCTTAATTCCCATGGCATTGAAAATATGGAGACATAAGTTCCTGTTGCAAAGGCAACTGAAATGATTTTCTTAAAATTAAAGATGTTTTTCCAAGGCTGATTTGCTCGTGTCAGTCCACCAATTAACTGAATCCAACTTATGATAAATAAAATATTAATATATCGTTGCTTTGATGTGGCGTCTTCGTCAGGTTCTACAGCCTTCACGCGTACAAAAGGATGTGGCGCATTTTTGTCTTTCGGTTGATTATAATATAATTGTTCAATCAATGAAGTCATCGTTTTAACTAGCTTGCGCTTCAAATCAATAAAACCTAGTGACGGTAATGATAGCATTGCAACATGTTTGTCACTATTAAAGTCGCTGACAACCACTTTATTATCTGAAATACTAGGCAAATCTGTCAGACAAACAACGTAATCCCACTGATGTTCCTCTTTAATTTGTGCTGCTTTTTCAACACTTTCATGTACATCCTCTGCAGATCCTATCATGAGATCGACTTTAATGTCGAAATTCCATTGACTATGTTTAGTTCGCTTTGACAATAACTGTTTAACATTTGGAATTATTTTTTTTGCATGTTGATGCGCTATACCTGGCGAAGGTATAATTCCGACTGTTTGCATCGTCGTTGTTCCTCCTTTCTAATTTTTAAATCAACTTTATTCATAGTTAAAGTGCACGTGATCACGCTGATAAACGTCCTTAACGTACACTTTTATTTTCTTACTCATTAAGTTTTAATTGTAACATTTATTTTGCCAACACGAGTGGTGAGAAGATAATATAACTTACTACTACTAAAGCAAGAACAATAATACCTGCAACGTAACGATATTTCCATGGCGTCATATCTACTTTCGGTTGGTGCGTGCTTAAATCAAACTCACTAGATGGTTTAACTTTGTTAAAAATCAAAATAATAATTAAATCTACAAAGAATAATACACTAAATGTGTATAGATAATTAATTTCTGTAAATACAAAGCTGATTATAGCGTATAAAATTATATGTGTGAAGAGTGTCACTTTAGCGCCCAATTTAGATGTGCGTTTAGAAAAGAAAGCGATTAAAATTAAAGCTAGCACTGGCATACTATACACACCATTAAACTGTTGAACTACTGCATAAAGACCACTAGGGAATAATGAGATGACTGGTGCAAGTGCTACAACAATAACTCCAATGATTACAGTAGCAATATGGCCTACTCGAGCAATATGTTTATCTGATTTATTTTTTCCAAAAATAGGTTTATAGAAATCGAGTGTTAATAGTGTAGTTGTACTATTCAATGAGCCAACAAATGAGCTCAATATTGCACCAAAAATAACCGCACCAAATAAGCCGAATGCCCATTCTGGTAATACTGAAGTTACAAGTGCAGGGTAAGCGTTATCTGATTTATCAAGACTACCATTAAAATAGTTAAATGCTACTACGCCTGGTAAGACTGTAAATAAAGGTCCGAACACTTTAAATAAGCTTAAATATATTGCACCTTTTTGAGATTCTTTTAAATTTTTAGCTGCGAGTGCTTTTTGAACTATCATCTGGTTTGCGCACCAGAAGAATAAATTGTTAAAGAACATACCGAAGAATAGGGTTGGCCAAGGTACAACATCCGAGTCCACCTTACCAAAACCATTCAATTTCTCAGGCGTGTCTTGCACGATTTTGTCGAAGCCATGTAGGAAGTTGCCATCTCCTAATTGACCCAGACCTAATATTGTAATCGCAAGTCCAGCTATAATTAAAGCCATGCCATAAATCGAATCACTAAAAGCACTTAACGATAAACCACCTATAAATAAGTAAATAATGCCAATTATACCAATAATAGATGAAATAATAATGACAGCAGTTGAACTACTTACACCTAAGTATTCATCAACTTTAAACATTTTATTGAACACTAGGGAACCAGAATACAATACTACAGGCAAGAAAGATACGACATAGGTAAAGATAAATAAAATGGAGACAAAACGTTTAGTAAATGTATCATAACGTAATTCCAAAAACTCAGAAATTGTATTAACACCGTATTTTAGATATTTAGGAAGAAAGACCCAGGCCAACAATACAACTGCTACGGCAGCCGTAACCTCCCAAGCCATTACTTCCATTCCTTGTGCATAGCTTTGACCATTTTGCCCAACAATTTGTTCTGTCGACAAATTGGTCATGATAATTGTAGAGGCAACTGTAAATCCAGTAAGGCTATTTCCTCCCATAAAATAACCATCTGAACTATTCGTTTTAATTTTTCTTGATTGCAAATAGGCATAAAAAGAAATGCCACCTACGACCATAATAAATAAAATAATCGATATCCAATTCATTTAATATGTTCCTCCTTTTCACTTTAGTCGATTGGATATAATTAAAATGAATCCTAAAAAACAATGATAGTGACTTATACGTAAAACAATGAATTTATCTACATCAACTTAACAACATATTATTGTAAAGTGATAAATATTTCATATGTGAATTGCGTTTGTCATTTCGTGCACAACTCATATATAGACAGAAATATAAATTTTAAAACTTCTTTTTTGTTTTTAAATTGAATTGTGCGCTTTAGAACATTTTGTAATAGCGACATTTTTTCCATATAATTTTTTAAAGTATCCTCGCACTAAATTAAACTATAGAAATCACTTTATCATTTTAAAATAATAATTAAATTTTTATACTAAAAAAGCGAGACCGATTCTTTTCAGATTCGTCGTCTCGCTCCCTTATAACTGACTATGATACGAAACAGTCAGCAACAAGCATTTTTCAATTCATTTATTTATAAAAAAAGTTTCAAACATTAAAACATATGATATAAGTATCCAACCTTTAATACGTTTGTACTATTTGTATGGTTGATTATCATGATTATGGTTTTCTCGTTTATTTTGATCATTCAATGCGTGATCATGATGAGATGTTGATGGTTGACCAATATGTGGTTCATTCATATTATATTGTTGTTGTTCACGTTTCTTTTCTTCTGGCACAACATGTGAATGTATGTCATTACTATATTGAGAATTGATTTGGTCATTTTGTGTTTGTGGTTTACGTACTAAAAGCATGATACCTGCTATTAACCATAAGGCACCAGCAATAAAACTTAAAAAGAGACCAATGATTCCTGTAATAACAAGTAATATTCCTGATACTTTTGCATTTTTGCCAATTAAAATAGCGGCAACTATTGATACAATTAATAAAATGAGAAGTATAATAATTAAGACAACACCTAAACCTAACATCAAGTTATAAGTTTGGTATGCTAAATCATATTCCCCCGGATTTTCTTCTATAAATCCTTGAATCATCCCATTTTTAAAATCACTTGTTTGTGTCATTATGAAAAATATGCCTATTAAAAATACATACAACAGATGTAATCCATTGCCAATCCATGAAAGTATTAATTCACCTTTACGTTGTATCATTCTTGTTTCTCCTTTTCACCTATTCATTTAATTCCCTAATTTTTTTAAACATATGCATTAAATTAGATATATTGTAATTTATCTTTCTTAAAATATATAAATATTAATGCTTATCATTTATCATCGTATAATAAATTCTAGAAGTAATCCAGTACATCATTGAATAAAAAATAATAAATACAACTATCACACCTACGTAACTAGTAGCATACAGTCCCAAATCATATTGACCAACGATTCCTAATACAGAGTATATGATACGAAAAGCAGCTAGCGTATGTATAATTGCAACAATTACAGGAATAAGAAATACCCATATTACTTGTTTATTAATTGTTTTTTTGATTAAAATTTCATCTAATCCTAGTTGTTTCATCGTTATATATGCATCTCTATCTTCATGTCCTTCTGAAACTTGTTTATAATACATCATAAGAAATATACCTATTAATAAAACTAGAGATACAACACTTCCTACAAAAATTAAACTTGAGTTGACTTGTTTCCACATCAATAGGTTTTGTTTTTTCACTTGAAATTCAATATCGTGTTGAACACCTATTTTCTTAATACGATGATTCAACTTATCCTTTTCTTTTAATACATTAAATTCAACCGCAGTTTGGACTTGATTAGGAGTGATGATTAAATTTTCATCATTGTGATTACGATATTCATTAACAATACGATCCATCAGTTGTTGTTGATTCACAATTAAAGTTATACCATCTGCATAGAGTAAGTTATCTATATTTGTCGACTCAATATATTTAACTCTGTATGTTTTCCCGAATATATTGAGCGTTTTCATTTTTTTAAATAATGACACACTTGTACTTATTGCAATTTCATCATCATCTAATTTTATTTTTTTATTGTTTTTATTATAATCACTTTTATTATATATAGAAATAAAAGAGTTGAATTTTTGCTTATTTCCAAAATTAAATAAACCACTCGATACAGTTTGTCTTTTTAGCTTTTTATGTTTTAAGCCTCCCTGCAATTCCGCTCCAACCATACCTCGTGCATAGATTTTAAATTGACCAGTTGGAACTTCTTGGCGAATATCTTTTTTTAAATTTTCTATCTTACGTTGAATTTTGCTATCTTTATGAAAATCACCAATATAATAACCTGCGTAATCATTTTTAAATGCAAATTCAAACCTATGATCCATATTTCTATAAGTTGAGACTGTCATACTTAACGTAACAATCAGAAATGTACACATAAATGAAATCGTAGCTAAACCAATCGCACTAGATTTTACGCGTGATTTGAGTCCTGCAATAAAGAAAAAATGATTGGGTTTATAATAATAATGATCTAATTTTTGTAACATTTCTAAAACTATTGATCCTAAGCTAACAAAGAGCAAATAGGTACCGATAAGCGTTGACAAAATCGCAAAAAATATAATCCCCAAGGAACCGATAGCCGTGTTAGGTTTTATAGCTAAATAATAGCCAATCCCTATAAAAATTAATCCTAAAATTAAAAATATTATTAACCGTACACGTGACTTTTCATGCGTCTTACTTTTATTTTTAATCAATAACTGTAAGGAGTTTTTAAATGATATTTTAAAATTGTTAATAACAAACAATATGATCATCAAACTAAGTAGCATGGTTAATGTGATTTTCATTGACAAAACATCAAATGGATAATCTGACAACTGAGGTTGATGCGTATTAACTATTTTATTAAATAACATAAAAAAGAGCTCACCAAATAAGTAACCTCCAACAATGCTCAAGATTGCAGATATAATAAATTGAATGAAAAGTTCAATCAAGATGATGAGTCTTAGATGTTTTTTCTCCATACCAAGAGCCATATTTAAGGCAAATTCCTTTTTCCTATGATTCATAACAAAGTGATTTGCATAAATTAAAAATATGAATAATAACATCGTCATAAACACTATTCCAATAATCGCAGATATTTTTAATTCAGGATGATGCTCATTAAAGTAAATGTTGGTTGTTAACGATAACAATATGTATTCAATACCGAATAAAATACTTATTACGCTAATAAATGGAACAATGATATGACGTTGATTAACAAAATTTTGTTTAATCATTTTCCACAAAATCTTGAAAGTCATATTAGTCACCTACTCCATTCAATATGGCCAAACTATCGGCAATACGCTTTTGATAATCTGTTTGCGATTCTTCACCACGATAAATCTCATGATACAAACGACCATCTTTGATGAAGATGACACGGTTCGCATATGACGCGTCAATATTTGAATGTGTCACCATTAATATAGTTTGATGCTTTTGATTAATTTTTCGAAATAAACACATAAGGTTTTTAGAGGTTTTTGAATCAAGTGCACCAGTGGGTTCATCAGCTAATAATAATTTAGGTCGTGCTATCAACGCACGGGCTATAGCTATCCGTTGTTTTTGTCCCCCAGATATTTCAGACGGATATTTTTCAAGCAAGTCTTCAATTCCTAATTGTTCACTTATTTCCATTAAGCGTTTTTGCATTATTTTCGGACGTTCATTTGCAAGTACAAGAGGCATCAAAATATTATCTTTGTTCGACATCGTATTCAACACATTAAAATCTTGAAACACAAATCCCATCATTTCTCTGCGAAAGCGTGCAATGTCTTTATTCTTCAATTGATTAAGCGGCAACCCGTCTAACTTTATTAATCCTTCAGTTGTACGATCAAAAGTAGCAATTAAATTGAGTAATGTAGATTTACCTGAACCTGACTCGCCCATGATTGCTACAAATTCATTTTCATCAATTTCAAGGTTCATTTGATTTAAAGCCATTGTCGTGTTCATACCTCTGCCATAGACTTTTTTTACATTTTTAACCTCTAATAACACTATGCAAACTCCTTTCTACCCTTCTACTACATCATAAAATAAAAAGAATGCCAATAACATTCATGAAATCTTACAAATATCATTGGCAAACTTACAATTTTGAAAGTTTATTATTTTTCTTTAGTAAAATGTATAAAAAATACTGTCCCATGATTCAACTCTGATTGTACAGTTACTTGTATATTTAAATGATTTGCAATGTGTTGCACTATAAATAGACCTATACCAGTTGATTGTTCATTCAATCTACCGTTAAATCCTGAGTATCCTTTATCAAAAATTTTAGGAATATCTGCTTTACTAATCCCAATACCATTATCTTTAATCTGTAGAGTTTGATTGGCAACATCAAAATCTATCCAAATATCTTTACCTTTAGCATATTTTAAAGCATTATTTAAAAGTTGCTCTATCATTATAGAAGCCCATTGTGCATCGGTTAAAATAATGTCCTCACTTTTTTCATAATGGATTTGCGTCTTTTGTTCAATAAACTGAATTCTATATTTTAAAATCAACGGGCGAATCAAATCATCAACTGTCACTTTGGTAATTGTCATATCTGACTCTTCATTTAATAATTTTAAATAACTTAATGCGAGACTTGTATAATTATCAATGTGCACAATTTCTTGTCGAACACGATTAACTACATTCTCCTCGTTTCTCTCCAAAAGTAATTGTGAGGCAGTGATAGGTGTTTTAATTTGATGTACCCATGTTAAAAAATAACTTTCAACATCGTTACGATATTCAATTTGCTGATTCTTAACATGTGCTAACTCATGTTCTAAATATGCTACTTTATCTTTAAGATGTTCATTCTTTTTAAAACTTAAATACTTTATCCACCAACGTACACACATCAATAGTAATATTATACTGATTGCTAGTACGTATGCATCAAAAGGTAAAGAAAACACATAAAATATAAGTGCAAAAAATAATAGAATTATTAAAATAATTGAAATCTCATTACGAATCGATTGAATATATGCAAACTTCATATGTCTCAAACCCTGTATCCTACATTTTTCTTTGTCTCAATTAAATCATCGACACCGATAGAAAGTAATTTTTTTCGTAATCGTGTCATATTTACTGCGAGCGTATTATCATCAATAAAATTCTCAGACTCCCAACACTTCTCAATTAAAGCTGTACGACTTACATATTTATTTTCATTTTGAAATAACAATTTTAATATCTGTAGCTCTGTTAAGGAAAGTTGAACATGTTCATTATCCTTGCTAAGCTTGGCCTCATCAACAATTAGTTTACAACCTTTAACAGCTATTTCATCACGAGCTATTGATAAATCATAAGTGCGACGCAATAGTGCCTGAATTTTAGCTACTGTTAAAGACAAGTTAAATGGTTTCTCGATAAAATCATCGCCACCCATTTGGATAGCCAGAATTTGATCCATATTATCTGTTCTTGAACTAATAAACATAATAGGCACATGAGATACTTTTCGCATTTCTTGGCACCAATGGAAGCCATTAAGTGTTGGTAGATTGATATCTAATAATACGAGTTGTGGTTCTACTCGGCGAAAATCTTCCATTATCTTTTCAAAATTATCAACCACATGCACCTCATAATTCCATTTAGATAGCTCATTAGCTAAACTTTCAGCAATCACTAAATCGTCTTCTACAATGAAAATCTTCATATATGTTCACCTTTCACTATCTTTTCACTCTTATTTATCATCATTTGAATTTTTATTTTGTTGTTGTTCTTTGTCGATATAATCATGTTGTTGCTGATCTACATGATTCGAATTTTGTTCTTTTGAATTTTTCTTTCTACGTTTTTCTTCTAATACGCTTAGTACAATAAACAAAATAATTAATATTGGAGATAACATTACAAATATCATTGTCTCACCTTCTCTTAGGGTCTCTAGCTCCCAATAATTATGATACCTATTATAGATTATTTTACATGTTTATTAATAGGAAATACATTGTCATGATGCTATTATTTTAACAATATTATAACTTTGAGAGATATAAACGAACATCGAATATAGAGTCATACATTTTATTTAAGTGATAAAATTTTATAATATGTAAAAATAATATTACTTTACATTATATTTACTAAAAACTAACTCTCAGTCAAAGTTTGTCTTCTATACTTAAATTATCATACATATTGGGAGGCAATTTATTTATGAAATTTATGAACAAAATGGGTAAGACGACGCTTGCTTCATCAATCGTAGCAGCATCCGTTTTAAGTACGGTAAACGTATCATATGCTTCAGGTAGCTCAGAACAAAGTGCTCAAACTAAGCAAACACAAAACGATGCCATTGCTTTCGGCAACACAAAAAATCCAAAAAATGTCATCTTCATGGTTGGCGATGGTATGGGACCTTCTTTTAACACTGCATATCGTTATTATAAAAATAAGCCTGGTGCTAAGAAAATGACTCCAACTGCATTCGATAAATATCTAAAAGGAACAAATCGTACTTATTCTAATGATCCTAAAGAAAATGTTACAGACTCTGCTGCTGGAGGAACAGCTTTTAGTACCGGTCACAAAACATATAACGGTGCGATTAGTGTTGATACAAATAAAAAACCAATTAAATCTGTGCTAGAACAAGCTAAAGAACAAGGAAAATCAACTGGTTTAGTAACTACTGCTGAACTTACTGATGCAACACCTGCTGTATATGCTGCTCATGTAGATTCACGCGACAAAAAAGATGAAATTGCACAGCAATTTTATAATGATAAAATAAATGGTAAACATAAAGTCGATGTGATGTTAGGTGGCGGTGCAAAATACTTCGGTAAAGAAAATAAAAATTTAGCGAAAAAATTCAAAAAAGATGGTTATGATATCGTTTCTAATAAAGATGAATTAAATCAATCACAAAGCAAGCAAGTTTTAGGTACTTTCTCAGAAAAAGATATGCCATTACAAATAGATGCACCTCAATCTAATCCGTTGCTAGTAGACATGCAAAACAGTGCACTAAATAAATTAAGTAAAAATAATAAAGGATTCTTTTTAATGGTTGAGGGTGCTTCAATTGATAAAGCTGCCCACCCTAATGATATCACTGGTGTGATGTCTGAAATGTCTGGTTTCGAAACTGCTTTTGATAATGCTATTAATTATGCAAAGACACATAAAGATACACTTGTTGTAGCAACTGCAGACCACTCAACTGGCGGTCTATCAACCGCAAAAGGTAAAGATTATAAATGGAATCCAGAGGCTATTCACAAGATGAAACATTCTGGAATGTATATGACAAAACAAATCGCTGATGGAAAAGATCCTGAAAAAGTAATTAAAGATGGATACGGCATTGATTTCCCAAATAAACAACTCGATAAAGTCAAAAAAGCAGCAGACGAGCTTCACAAATTACAAAAAGAAGGTAAAGATGACAAAGACGAAAAAGTTGTAGAACAAACAACAAAATTACAAAATGCAATTCAAAAACCAATTAACGATGCTTCACACACAGGTTGGACAACCAATGGCCATACAGGTGTAGATGTTAACACATATGCATATGGGCCAGGTTCTAACAAATTCAAAGGGAATATGGAAAATACCCAAAGCGCTAAAAACTTATTTGACTTTTTCGGAAACAATGTAACATCAAATCAAAATTAATTATAAAGTTTAAATTTAATATAATAAGAAAGGGACAGTCGTCGTCATGACCACTGTCCCTTTATCATGTAAATGATATATTTTATACACATAAGATGTAATAACAATTAAATATAAAATGCTTATAATTCTGCATTCGACATTGTGTTCTTTTTGATTTGATGCTTTTTAAAAAGTTGGAACCCTACTGCGCTTCCAATAACGAACGCTGATGCTACTGTTACTCCAATAGTTACACGATTAGACATATATGTTTCATCTTTCACATTTTTTTGTTGCGCTAAACGTGCCATTTTATTTTTAAAAATATTCATAACAGTCTTGTGTGCTTTAGCTTGAGTTAGTTTATATACTACCCAAGGTAATGTAGGTTCATATTCTTGTAAAGCAATAATACCCTCATTGGTGTTTCTTATTCTTCGGAATTCAAAGCGTGCATTTCCACCATCATTTGAATGTGCTAAATCGCCACCCACAATATTATATACCACCATATCTTCTGTAGAGTCAGCTTCATCACGTTCCATTTTTAAAATAAATTTATTAATGAAGGGCAAATTCATATTAAATTCTCGTTCATTTATCGTACCTTTAACGAGATGTAGTGTGATATTATTGATGAATTTTGCATATTCTTTAGTCACATCTTTAATCGAATAACCTTCCGGAATTTTAAACCGTGTAATGGCTCGTACATCTTTAATTTCTTGATGCATACGCCCAAATGATTGAGAATTTTTCGAATCCGACTTTTTCTTAGAAGTCTTTTGTTCTTCTCTTAGTGCTCTTTTCACACTATCTTCAAAGGTGATATTTCCTACGGACAAGTTAGACACAACGCGTTTTCGATGTGGTACCATATCGTGAGTTAAACTATTCATTAATGGATATACCATTTCTTTCGGTACATTTGAAATCAGTTGTACCCAATACCGACTTACGATAATGGGTATAATAGGTAAATCAAGCATAGGCAGTCGCTTATCAAGTACGTTAGCTGTGCGCTGTATCAGCGTTTTATAATTCATCACTTCAGGACCTGTGATATCAATTGCTTCGTTATCTTTGGGTGTTCGATTCACCAATGCTGCTAAACCATCTATCACATCGTCAATGGCAACAGGTGCAATTTTATTGTAAGCCCAACTAGGCAAAACCATTGCTGGCAATCTCTTAACTAGTCGTTTAAGAATTGGATAAGAACTTCCTTTTGCACCAATAATTAAACCTGCACGTAATGTGCTAACTGGTATACCGTAATCACCAAGAATTTTTTCACATTCAAGTCGACTTCTTAAATGTGCAGATAGCTCATCATTTTCTGGTATTAAACCACTCATGTAGACAATATGCTTAACACCCTGCTTTTGCGCCGCACGCGCAAAATTATCTGCTAACAATGCATCCATATCTTCAAAGCTAGCCTGCGTTAATTTTGCTGATGGCATCATAGAGTGTACTAAATATATCGCTGTATCTACATCTTTCATTACTTTTGTAATTTCGTCCAAATCAAATAAGTCTGCTGACTTCCACGTGACATTTTCTTCATCCGTTTTATTATGAGTATTTCTGGATATAGCTATCACTTCATGATCTTTTTTTAATTTATTCTTGAGATGGCTACCAATATAACCTGATGCACCAGTTAGTAAAATTTTAGACATGCACTCCCCCCTAGAATGTGTTTTAATGTTCTATAAAAATAGTTAGATTGTATACTTATTAAATTTGTATTGGTTATCATTGCTATATGTTAAATGTTTACCCAAAAATATGAAACTGAGACAAGAGTCACATGATTCTTGTCTCAAAGTACCCATAATTATATTATTTCCCGGTAAATAACAACTTTCTTTAAGAAATCTGTTGTTTGCAGTTTGATGAACTTGGATATTCTGGTTCCCCAAGAATTTCGGCCATTAACTTTTCACTGCTTTTCGAACTATCTTGTTTCATCAAACGATGAACCACTTTTGAATAATTTATATAATCAGTGCTACAAATTTGTTTAGCTAACATGCGTTCATTTAAAGAGGCTTTAAGAAAATCACCCACTTCAAACAAATCAAAATAAAAACCAACACTTTGTTTATATTGTTGCTCGTCTTCTTGAAGAATAAAGACTGGCTTGTTTAAATGTATATAGTCAAAAATGGTCGACGAGTAATCTGTAATCATACATTCACTCAGAATATACAGTTCTTGAATATCAACAAGTTCATTGAAATAACAGTGAATTCGATTATCTATTTGATTATATCTGGTTCTTAAATGACTTTCATTAGGATGAAGTTTCACAATAATCTCGTAATTCTCTGGTAAATATTTAAGTAAATCTTTTAAATTAATCTGAGTGACTTCTTTTCTTTGATTTCCCCTCCAAGTGGGACAATATAATATATATTTTTTATCATCATCTATCTTATACATATATTTAAGCTGTAACTGCTGGCGCTCTTGTAAATTATTATTATTTATTAAATATTCATTCTTAGGTGCGCCGTATTCTAGAACTTTAAGATTGGGATTTTTATTTAGCATAAAAGCAGATTTCAACAACGTCGTATTAATATCTGATGATGTCAAAATGTAATCCCATTTTTTCATGCGTGGTATGAATGCCTCTAGTTGTTGTTGTCTTTCATGTTGTTCATTTAAATCATTAACCATTTTCTTTAATGGAAAACCGTGCCATGTTTGAATAAATATCTGTTCTGAAGACTTGTACACTTTATCCCACGAGTTACCATTGATAAAAACATACTTACACTTTCTAAACGTTTTAATATATTTCTCGCTTCCAAATCGAACAGGTGTAAAACCGTAACGTTTGATTTCCATATCAACAAGTGAATTGGTTGAACTCACATATAATTTTTTATGAGCATACTGTCTCTTAATAGCTAGAGCAATATATTTAGGATCTCCACTAAAATTCTTGCCATGGAAAGACTCTATAAATATTGAATCGTCGTCTACAGGTATTTGATTTAAATTTTTGATATAGTTCATATGCGTTCTTTTTTCATAGTACGTTTTACATTTATTAAATAAATATTTATTTTTTCTAATTAAATTCATCCAACGACTCTCTTTTAAACGACTTGCTATATCTATTTGTTTTTCACTACCGAGATGTCGATGAATTTTCTTCACTTTTACATGTTGAGATGAAGAGAAAGTCTCAACATTATTTAAAAATTCCTGTCCATAATTAATGCATTTAAACGTACTTTCCAACTGTCGATAATCTTTTTGTCGATCACAGTGACTATATTTATAGTTTAGAAAGTCTTTAATTATTTTACTATCTTTAATCATATCTTTGGTTAAAAAACGTATCGCTTCATATGGTGCGTAGATATCCTTTAACACGTTATCATCACCATAGTAAACTAGAGCTTTATTACCCTGTGCAATCGTTTCTAATATAGAATAGCCGAGCGTTTCATATGGCGAACTAGATACATAAATATAACTCTGTGGTTCTTTTTCATTAATATGAATATAATCATTAAGATGATAGTAATTTATCAAATTTTTGTAAAGCATCTCTGAAGGACCATATCCTATTAAATAAAGTTGAGCATCATCAACAATTTGGTTTTTAATGATGTAATTAAACAATTTAATAATATATGAAATATCTTTAACTTCATCCTCAAAACGTGCTTTAATTAAAAAATTTCGTTTAGTATTTATCGGCTCTGATTTTAAATCGATATGTTGTGCATTTACGTATTGATTAAAAACCCGATGATAGTCATATTTAGCTATAAATTCATTTTTAATTCTAGCTGTACTCACTCGAACACAATCAATACAGTCTAATGCTAAATCTATATTCTCATTAATATATTCCAATGGACCATGTATTTCACCAACAATCTTAATCTTGCTATTTAATTTTTTAACTAGATATGCATGATTAAAGAAGGTTTCTCTAGTAATTATAAGTAGGTCTCCATGAGCAAGTTCTTTTCCACTATTAAATTGATGAATATGAAGATGCTTTGTGCTCAAACCTTCGTAAATAATTAGTTTTGTGATATCACTTTTATTATAGTCCTGATAATTAAAGTAGTGTACCTCATGTCCAATTTCTAATAAGCTTTTCACTAAGTTAATATTACTTCTTGATGTTCCGCCCTTGGCGAAGATATTATATCCAAATATGTTAATCTTCATTTAATATCTCACTTCCCAAATACATTAAATTATTTCATCTTTAATATGTAGAACTCGCGAAAGATATTATACTTAATATTTGGAATTTTATCTACTTTGTATATAATTAAAATAATTTTGAATTTCAAAATTAAAAAAGACACGACATGGTCGCAACCGACCTAGTCGTGTCATCATATAATTATCATCAGTGAATCTTAATATTCAATGTTTGGAGCTTGGTTTACATGATTTTGGTATTTTTTGAAACCATAGAACGCTGCACCAGCTAATGCTAAAATAACTGCTAATTTTTTCATATTAATAACACTCCTTTCAAAGATGCGGTTCTTGAACAAACAAAATGTTCAACAGTTAGTTACTATTATACACGTTTTATAGTTGTTTTTAAAAACTTGAATTTCAAATTATCGTAATTTTTTCCTTATTTTCTAAAATTCATTATTAATTTTGAAACTACATAGATTTATTTTACAACTTAAATTACGATTTATTCTTATACTATTTCACCACAAAATATATATATCGTAAATTCATACCGCATATTCATTTAAATGTAGTCAACATAGAAACACTATTTTAAGTCAAATTGTTACTTTCACCATAAATTAAGAACTATAAAATATAACATAATCTTAAAACATCTCGTCCTTATCAAGATTTTTTAAGTAAGATATTGTTGTTTATCATTTATTAAAAATGTTTTATGAATACGTTTGATTGATACCTTCATATAATGCATTAATAAATTCTTCCATTGTTGGTGTCCAATTTTCTTTATTGGTACGATTTTTTGTACTAGTATCTCCATTTTTAAAGAATGCTTTTCTTAAAGCAGTCGTTAATTCTAACTGAACGCCAGTGTTATTGTCTTCTCTATTAATGAAGTTTTTATTATTTTGACCACCAAGATACTCTGGTGGAACTTTAACTGTAAATCCACGTGCAACAAGTTGCTTCTCTATAGCATTTCTTAAATCTGAACGGGGCCCACCAAGATAGATAATCTCCTCACTACCTGATGCGCCATGAATCGAAATAGTTGCAGTACGGTTTTTAATCATTTGATTTAATGTCGGATCATCATAATGTGTAGACGTCACATGTAATTCAGAGTTATTTTTAGGTCGAATGCCTTCAAATGAATAATAATCATAATTACCTTTATCCGCTAATGCTTTAGTTAATTCTGTTGTACCTTGTTCAATACTTCCACCATGTGGAGCCACAATGAGTACTTGATTCCCTGTATTTTTTGTGTCTTTTCTCCAATCTACACCTTCAGTTGTTTCTTTTTCTAACTGAGTCATCGATTGGTATTTATCTATTTTACGTTCTGTAGATGCTAAACTTACTAAAGATTTACTGCTATCAGTTTTAGAAGTAGTTGGCGTTGAAAATTGCTTTGCTTTAGTAGTTGTACTAACTTGAGTCGATAAAGTAGGTTGTGCCTTTGTCGTAGAGGATTGAACTGTTTTAGATTTTGTTGACGTTGACGGAGATTTTGTTTTACTTAGTTGTGTAGTGTTTTTCTTAACTGAAGTTGTATGACTTTTAGTTGATTGTTGTGTCTTTGTTGATATTTTAGCTTTAGAAGTTGGCGACACAGTAGTTGCTTTATGAGAAGTTGTGCGTTTCACAGAAGTAGGCATTGTTTTTGAACGTGTTGAAGTTGTTGAACTCTTACGAATGGTAGGCTGAGTCTTGGTTGTTGTGCGCGTTTTATTTACTGTGGTAGATTTTTTTGCTATTGTAGTTTTTTTAGTTGATGACGTTTTGGGTGATATAGCTTGTTTGGTTGATGTAGCTCTTTTTATTGATGTAGCTCTAGATTTAACAGACGTATCTTTAACTGAACGTTTAAAATTGGACGTCGTCTTTTGAGTTGGAGATGACTTAGTTACATGTGTTTGTTGCGTTTTCATACTTGCATCAGCATACTGATTGTATGAACCTATTGTCCCTACTCCAATAAATAAAGTAACGAAACTTAGCGTCACTTTCTTCATTGAAAAGAACCGTGAAATACTTTTGACTTTCATATCAATTCTCCTTATGAATTATTAATATAAAAATTATACTAACTTATTTTTGCAAAAAACAATATTTTTATTAAGTCGCGGGATGTTTTTTATATTATATCAATATTTTTAAAACATTGATATTACTAAATATTTTCACTAAAAAAATTTTTTAAACAATAACAAAGAGTTTAAGATATAAATCCTTAAAAAATAAGACACCTTCATATATTTTAATAAACACCACCAAATTAAATTAACAGAGGGCTTACATATAAAAATTATAACAAGCCTCAACTTAAAAGCTTATGCTATCAATGGGAAGTTATGTTAGAACTGCTCAAAAATATATCGCGATATGTTAATAAAATTTTTGGAACGAAACCCAATGGTGATTTTAACTAATCTCTATGTCTTAATAGTAAAAGAATAGATTTTAATCATATGTATATCGAAATGGTGGAAATGGCTTTAAATGTGATTTTAATATAAATAAATGTGATGATTGTTCAGCATGTTCTTTGAAACGGCTATACATAAAACCGTGTTCATAATAAATAAGAAAATCATGAAAAATGATAATTAGAAATACTTTAAAATTCAAACTAATTAAAACCTTTCTTAACTAGAAATGAAAAACTATAGTCATAGAAAATTGGCTGTAGAACCTATTTGGGGATTTATGAAGGTTATTTTGGGTTTCACTCAAGTGTCAGCTCGATCTATAAATAAAGTCAAAGGGAAAAAATTTTTATTAATGGTGCTTAATATTAAGAAAAATAGCGACTCAGAGATTTGAATACTTATAAAGTATCTCTTTTGTCTCTGAATATCAAAGAAATAAACCTCACTATCATTACATAAAATAACTTATCGGAAGTTACCTATTATCGAATATTCTGAGATGATATAATATACAGGTCGCCTATCTCTCAGGCGTCAATTTCGACGCAGAGAGGAGGTGTATAAAGTGATGCTTATTTTCGTTCACATCATAGCGCCAGTCATCAGTGGCTGTGCCATTGCGTTTTTTACTCATTGGCTTAATAAACGCAACAAATAATTAATAGGTGACATATAGCCACACCAACAAAAATCCCCTCACTACTCGCAATAGTGGGGGGATTGGTGTATAAGTGAATACTTATTTTCGTTATCTAAAGTATAACACTGATTAGTAAGGGAATGCAAAAGCATATCAAAGACCATACTTATTTTTTCTCATTTTAAAAGCAACATCTCCACCTTCTAAAATTTGGATGACAGAATTTCTTACTAAAGTATTATCAATGGATCCTAAGTTTTCATTGTTTACACTTCCTTGACCGTTTTCATTTTCCATTGTCACTATTAATTCTGCGTCGCCAAATACAGGTATGTTAGCGTTATGTGTAGCAAAAATAAATTGTCTATTAATTTTTAATTTACGAATATTTTCAACTAAATTGTTTGTTATAAAAGAATTATCTAAATTATCTTCTGGTTGATCTACTAAAAGAGGATCATTATTACTTAAAGTTAATAGATTCAAAATAGCAGTGCACTGTTGTCCTTTGGATAAATGATTTAGAGATCGGAATTTCGTATCTTTGTCACTTCCAACATTCAATCGTATATCTATAATATTTTCTAGCTCTATTGATTCCAACTTTAGAATTCTCTCATAGAGCATATTTGAAAGAATATCTGCTGTGTGTTTTTTTAAACCGCTATCTTTATATTCCTCGTATATAGCTTCACTGTCTCTATCCTTAATTAATTTAATAAACTTAGGAAAATTAAAGCTTTGATGATTTTTTATCCATTTTAATGTTGAATCTCCTAATCCGTTTTCCTCTTTGAGGAACTCTATTAAATTATTAACATTTGCATATGGTTGAATTTTAATGTTTACTTGTTTTTTTAAATATCTATTATTTATTTTTTTTACGCATCTGTTAAGATTTTTTAGTTGTTCATCAAATATTTCTTTTAAATCTTCTTTAAGTTGTATCCTTTCATTTTCTAATGTTTCAATAGATGTTTTAACTCGAGATAATTGTGTTTCTAATGGTTCAATAGAAGTTATTTGTTTTTGAGTCTCAGTGTATTCATGTGCTATATCTTCTTTAGTTTTACCTTCTATATCATCTAGGGATTTAATAGCTCTATTGATTTCCTTCTCAATATTTTTTTTCTTTTCTTTCCAAACATTATAAATTTTTTCTATTTCGTTTTGTGTAGTATCTTTTAGGTCAGTAAACATAGATTTTATTTCTTTTAATTTTTTATTATGATTGTCTGTAATATTTTTAATACTATCAAAAATCTCAACATGTTTAATTTGTTGATTATAATTTTCGTTAAAAGGTAAAATGATATTTGTTATAGAAATATCATTGTCTTCAATAATTTGTTTAGTATTCTGTATGTATTGTTCTTCTCTAGATATTTTACCCTGTACTTCTAATTTCTTTCCAATACCTAGTTCATTGAAATGTTTTAACTTTTCTTTTAATTTAGGTAATTGATTGATCTTTTCTTGTAAATTTTCAAGATCTTCTTTAGCTTTAATTAAAGATTTTGAATTTGAATGTAAATTAGTTTTTATTTCTTCTTTTTTATCATTACTTCTATCATCTTTATCTAAAAATCGATTCAAAATGTTTAGTTTTGCGTTTTCATTTGTAGTTAAATCGATAATTTCATTTTGGCTATAGACCTCTATATTAGGGAGAATATCTTTAACTGTGTAATTTGACACATTGTTGTCTATATCTTTAATTATAGGATCTTCATTATATCTTTTTATTATCTTAAATTGTTTACCATATTGTGCATGTGATGTGACAATTAATTCTACTTTTCCACCGATTCCTAAATTAGACTTACAGATGTTTTCAAAAGATGTGTTTGTATTTTGACTCGTAGGAGCTATATCTAATGCATAACGAATTAATTCGATAAGTGTTGATTTTCCAGTTCCTCTACCACCAATAATAGTATTAAGATTTGAAGATAAATCTAACGAGAGGTTATCCAAGTATCCCATAGAAATTTTAATTTTATCAATAGAAGAATGTGGAAATTTGTTATTAATGTCAGAGTTTAATTTAACTCTAGCATCAGGATCTCTAAAAGCTAATTTAAAGCTTTCAAAATTAAGCTTTGACATTTTAATTAAACAACTTGAAGTATCTAACGCTAGATCTTCCGGTTTACTAATATCTTTAGCATTAATAAGAGCAAAAGGAGTTTGTTTTTGATAATTAGGATCTTTATTTTTAAGTATACTAGTATACTTAGGGTCTACTTCGTTTTTTTTTGAAGGTATTTGTGCTGCTATTAATTTATCTGATTGCCAGAGATTGTTATGTTTTCCTTTCAAGATGCCATTATCACTGGTAACATGTGCTGCGTACCAAAATCCTCCTCTATCTAATACTTTTTGTGTGATTTCATGAAAACTTAGAGTACTTGGAGAATTACCTTCTTCAAGATTTGATAATCCTAGTTCTCCTAAGTATCTCTCTAATTCTCGTTCTTCGGTATTTTCTGAAAATAAACATACAATGTGAACTTTTTCTGATGTGGAAATTTCAAAACCTGGAAATACAAGGATACCTTTAGATACTAAATATTGTCTGAGTTTACTCGAGTTATCAACGTTACCATGATCTGCTAGACCAATAATTGATATATTATTGGTCTTACAATATTGGTATATAGACTCATTATATTGTTCCTCTGTCATTTCATGTTCTAGGCCTCTATATTTAATGTAACTATATGGGTTAACTTGCAAAGCACATTTGTAAAATTTAGCGTAGCTTTTAGACATACTGTTATCTCCTTTTCAATAAAAATATAGCGTTATATTAAGTATATAGAAAATTCTATTATTTAAGTAATTTTATCAAAGTTTCATAATGTAATCATCAATATAAAAGTAATTATTTCTTTTAATTTAGTTATATTCAAAAATTCATCACAACAGCAGTAGTGAGAAGGTCTAGTATATTACTTGTTAATCACAAGCTATATTGAACTTATTTAGATATTTTTCTTTTTGAAGACAAATACAACAAGAACTAAGTTAAATTTGCATAAAATATTATCAATATAAAGTTGATAGTATGTTGTAAGTTATAGGCACACCCTAATCATACTGATATAGTAGTTGAATTTATAATGACTCAAACGTATGATTTGGGTGTATATTAATTATGGAGTGAAAATAAATGTCGGCTATGCGAGGGTATTATCCATGGATCAAAATTTAAAAAGACAACTGGATAATTTGAAAACGTTTGGTGTGAAAAACATTTACAGAAAAACAGTCTGGGGAATCTATTAAAAATAGATTGTTATTTCAATAATTTCTTAGTTTTGTGAGGGTGGAAGATGAGGTTGTAGTGTAGTCATTTGATCGTTTAGGCCTTAATTACGATGAAGTGATCAAGACAGTTAATTATTTAAAAGACAAATAAGTTTAATTAATGATTACTAGCATACCTATGATGAATGATGAGATTGGCAATTCATTATTAGATAAATTTATGAAAAATCTATTCATTCATATATGAGCAATGGTTTCAGATTTTCTCACTCCTAAATATTTTCTATTGAATACAAACGCTCTTCTCCATTAATTTCACAACTAACGTCAAATTTATTAGGCCTTTGACTATTCTCGCTATATTTCACTTCAATTTTAATATTTTTTACTTCTCTCCCTTTTTAATTGCTTTTTGCCATTCTTTCTTCATGTTATACCATTCTCCGTTCTCTTTAAATGAGCGGTTGATGTATTTACTTTGGGGGACGAGATTATCTATATCTTTAGAACCTCCGAATCCGCGCGCAATTAAATGACCGCCGTCATCATCTGGTAATCGGTCTTCTCTTCCTACTGTTCGTTGCGCATATGAATTACGTCCGCCATCTAGAAGTGATAGGTCATCCGCATATACTTCTTTAATACGGCCTTTGTGATCCGTTCGATACACGTGTCCATGCGGTGTTGTATATTCGATGTTGGCCTTCAATTTCTTAGGCTTCATAAATCTGCGTTCATAATGGTCACCATATTCAACCTTTGTAAGATTTGGGGCTTCTTGATAATGAATATGATTTTATAGTTTTCAATCAAAACCACCCGTATGAACGGGTGGTTTGTT
>NZ_KV831361.1:41422-41701 GCF_001837075.1 Staphylococcus sp. HMSC063F05 | reverse complement strand
TTGAGTCACTCTCACTCGTTGACGTTGATGCACTTTCTGACGTTGACGTACTTGTTGAGTCCGAAAGACTTGTGCTTGTCGATTCGCTTAATGACGTACTTTCACTTGTTGAGTCACTCTCACTCGTTGACGTTGATGCACTGTCGGATGTCGACGTACTCGTTGAATCTGAAACGCTCGTACTTAATGATTCACTTATGGATGTACTTGCACTTTCCGAGTCGCTCACACTCGTTGATGTTGATGCACTGTCGGATGTCGACGCGCTTGTTGAATCTG
>NZ_KV831361.1:40925-41322 GCF_001837075.1 Staphylococcus sp. HMSC063F05 | reverse complement strand
GACGCGCTTGTTGAATCTGAAACGCTTGTGCTTAATGATTCACTCAACGATGTACTTTCACTTGTTGAGTCACTCTCGCTTGTTGACGTTGATGCACTGTCGGATGTCGACGCACTCGTTGAGCCTGAAAGACTCGTACTTGTCGATTCACTTAATGACGTACTTGTACTGTCTGACTCACTCTCACTCGTTGACGTTGATGCACTGTCGGATGTCGACGCACTCGTTGAGCCTGAAAGACTCGTACTTGTCGATTCACTTAATGACGTACTTTTACTGTTTGATTCACTCTCGCTCGCTGACATTGATGCACTGTCGGATGTCGACGTACTCGTTGAATCTGAAATGCTTGTACTTAATGATCCACTTAACGATGTGCTGGCACTGTTTGACTCAC